>CALGWV010000075.1 GCA_937936325.1 uncultured Bdellovibrionales bacterium
GATCGGTTAAGCTCAAGGAATTTTGAGGCTCAAGCCCAAGAGGCCATCATAAAAACTAAAATTTTAAACCTCTTCAAATGTCCGGCGGTTCTCTAGGATTTATGATATTAAGTTAGGAGGGCCTGTGTGCAACAACGCCTCTTTAAATTCATAAAAAAAATACTGAATTTCAATCGTAATGGTATTTTGAATTTATAACTCCAGCTTTTGCTATTTGGAAAATTCTCATGTTCAATACGTGCCTTAAATCTGAATTTAAATTATTCTAGAATAACGTCTAGCTTGAGTTTTTATCATTTTGCCTCAAACTTAAATTGAGGCTTCTTTTTTTGGATTTGCTTTTTTGGATTGAGCTTTTGCTTATAAACAAAATCACTTTATTCTTTTAATATTAAAGGGTTTAAAAAATTGGGGAGATGGGTTGGTTATACTTGAAGTTGTGGATGTTGCTAAAACATATAATAAGAGCTTGATTAAGGAAAAGGTTCAGGCCTTGAAGTCTGTAGGTTTCAAGCTAGAGCAGCCTGGGGTTGTGGGTTTTTTGGGGCCGAATGGTTCTGGGAAGTCCACTTTGATTCGCATTATGATGGGGTTGACTCGTTCTAACCAGGGGCAGGTTTCTTTTTTTGGTGGGAAGAGCTTTGAGCATGTGAAAGAGCGAGTGGGCTATGTGCCTGAAAAGCCCTCTTTTCCTCTTTACCTCACAGGGATGGAAGTGCTCAACTTATCTTTAAGTTTAACTCCTAATCACAATTCTGAATTGTCCGTTCAAACTGTGATGGAAAAGCTCAATCTTTGGGAGTTCAAAGATCGGCTCGTGAGATCTTTTTCAAAAGGGATGCTTCAAAAAATGGCTTTGGCTCAAGCTTTGGTTCACGATCCTGATCTTTTGATTTTAGATGAGCCTTTTTCTGGGGTGGATCCCCATTCTAGGCGAGATATTTCAAATTTACTTCAAGAACGGGCAAAAGCTGGAAAGACTATTTTTCTGACAAGTCATCTTTTGGAAGATGTTGAAAAAATCTGCACTCATATTATTGTGCTTTCAAAAGGCAATCTCGTCTTTGACGGAAATATCAGTAGGCTTTTCGGCGAGGAAAAATATCTTGTTGAAACGAATAGAGATACATACACTTGTTCACTCAGTGAGCTTGAAAGCACCTTAAAAGATATCTTTGGCCGACAAGAAATTCTTAAGAGTATCAAAAATAATCCTAAAGATTTACTGATTTCCTATGAAAAGATATTGAGGCTCAATGAAAACATTTAAAAATATAACTACACTTGGGCTTGTCACTTATTTCGATCTTTCTTACCGGAAAATATTTTATGTCGCCCTTTTTATTGGTTTTTTACTTTGTGTCATTGGTTTGCTTCTGGGTCCTTTGGGTTTGCAGCAAGAGCAGCGCATGGCTATTAACTTTGGTCTTGCTGGCTGCCAGATGGGTTTGGTCTTTTTGTCTGCGATCATAGGGTCTCTTATTGTAAAAGAGGATATTTCAAGAAAAGTCCTTTTTATTTATCTTACTAAATCCGTCACTCGCGCTGAGTATATCCTAGCAAAATACTTAGGATTTGCCCTAACACTATTGAGTTTGATGTTTATTCTGGTGCTTTTTTTCTCTGGGAGTCTTTTGATTTCTGGAAAAAGTTTGAGATTGAGTCTTCTTCTTCCATTTTTGGGAATTTTCATAGAGTCTTTTATTATTTTTTCTTTAACTTGTTTAGTCTCTATCGTAAGCTCCACATACCTTTCCATGGGGGTGGGGTTTGCTTTATTTTTGATTGGGCACTGGGTGCAGACAGCAGAGTATTTAGCGAGTCAATCTGAGTCCGTAGTTGTGATATTTTTTGCTCAAGCTGTAAAATGGAGTTTCCCCAACTTCGAGAGTTTCAATTGGAAGTCCCACCTGACAAATATGGATTGGCAGACTGCAGGTGAGTATCTACACAGTGTGGCTTACGGGATGTGTTGGGTTGGAATTGTTTTGTCTCTCACTATTATTGTTTTTAATGTCATAGATTTAGACTAGGTTCATGATGGATTTAATTTTTTGTATTTTTGTTTTTTACATTGGGGCTTTCTTTGGGAGTTTTTCTGCTTTGATTGTAGATCGTTGGCCTAGAGAAGAGTCCATTATTCGTCCGAGAAGTTTTTGCAGAAGCTGCAAGAGAACTTTGAGCTTTTTTGATTTAATTCCTTTGTTTTCTTTTCTCTTTTTTAGAGGAAAGTGCCGAACCTGTTCTGCGAATATCCCCAAGGAAACCTTTTTTATCGAGTTTTCTCAAGGAGTTCTGTTTTTAGTCCCTTATTTATTTTTTGGAATGAGTTTGAGCTTTATTGAAATTTGTATTTTCACAGCTCTAGCTTGGCCGGCCTTTATTATTGATTTTCGGCATATGTACCTGCCTGACATATGCACTATTCCCGGGATTATCTTTGCTTTACTGGGTGCCAGCTTTATTTCCTCACGCAGTGTAGAGAGTGCCATCCTAGGGGCAGCCTTTGGTGGAGGTGTGCTTTGGCTTACAGCTTTCTTATATAAAAAATATAAGGGTATTGATGGCCTTGGCTTTGGGGACGTGAAGCTTATGGCTTGGATTGGGGCCCTGTTAGGTGCTGCGGCGATTCCATTTGTGCTTCTGGTTTCTAGCCTTTTGGGATCTATTGTTGGTGTTATTCTTATTATTTTTAAGTCAAGGGGGCGCCAGACGCCTATCCCATTTGGGCCATTTTTATTTGTAGCTACTTATGCTTACTGGTGGCTTATCCAGTTAGGCTGGTCGACAAGCCTTTTCTAGGAATTGACTCTTAGTAAGAACGCTTTTTTCTTCTTTCTCTAATTCTCTTAAGAGCTTTTTCTGTTCGAGCTCTATTTTCGGGAGACGTCACAAATTTGGAATGACGCTTATAACGTCGTTTTATTATTTCTGAAGATTTTCTATATTTCTTGGCGTTTTTTCTACACTTTTCATCCTCATAGCAAGATTTATAAGAATCCTTTGAGTAGGAATAAGCAGGTGTGATTTGAAAAAAAACAAAAATCAATAAAATATATAACATGTAACTATATATTTTTTTCATAATACCTCCCGTTCCAGCTCTTCAAGTTCTGAAGGACTGAGCTCATCAATGAGTTCTAGTAAATCTAAGTTTTGAACCACAAGTAAGTCTTCTGAGCTTAAAGCTGTTATTTCTGAAAAACTTGCTGGCAGAAGTTCCTCACTATTTTGTGTTTTAAACATTTGTAGTCCCACAAGACAGACAAAGCAAAGAGCTAAACCTGAATAAGCTAAAGGTTGAATCTTAAAAAAAGCTTTCAACTGGGTGAAAAAACGAGGCTCTGAGACGGTTGGGGACTGATGTTTCTCAGCATAGCTCTGCATCAAAGGAGACACATTCTTAAAAATTTTATTTTTAAGCTCTGCACTTACAGGCTCGTTAAAATCCAATTTTTGTTTTTCATTGTTATTCATAATATATTTTCACCCATAAGTTTAAGTAAACTCTGTCTTGCCCTATAGATCAGAGACTTTGTGGCACTCAAGCTTAAACTTAAGCTGTCTGCCAGTTTGTCGTAGGTTAAACCTTCTGAGATTAAGAGAGTCAGTGCGACACGTTGGGAATCTGGCAGTTGAAACAAGGCTTCCTTTAATCTTTTAATCTCAAATTGGTCGTAGAGCTTTTGTTCAAAGTCCTCTTCTTCTTCTAAGTTTTGGGCAATATCTTCTTTTGGAAAATACTTTCCCTCTTTTTTTAAATAAGTTAAACAGGTGTTGCGAGTTAAAGTCATAAGCCAGGCTTTAAAATAGCCCTGGCTTTTAAATCTTGGTGCGGCTTTAACGAGCTTCATCCATACATCTTGAGTGATCTCTTCTGCCAAATTGGGGTTTTTTACTATAGATCTAGCATACCCCATCACTTTGGAAGAGAACTCATTAAAAAGAAGCTCAAAGGCGTTCATATCACCTTCTGAGATCTGAACCATAAGACTGTCACACTGAGCTGGATCCATAATGAGCATCACTCCCTATAGAAACCAGTTTAGCACAAATTAGTTTCGCTGAAAGATAGAAAAAATTAGCCAATATGGAACACCTCCAATTCTAGAAGAGAGCCGCATCCAGAGGCTGTGGAAGAGTCATACTGTCTCAACTTGGGGTGTACAAAGACTAGACAGAAACATTTAAATTGAGCAAAAAACAGTAGACCCCATTAAATCTCAAATCAAAATTAGAGTAAACGTGTCGACTCATAAATAAATGACACCGTAGAAGCTAAGTACTTGATCATGCTACATCCTTTAGTTTTTGTATTTTTCTTAAGAGTTGATTAAATTCTTTAATCTTTAAATCAAGCTTGGCTTTAAGCTTAAATGGGTTGGTTTTAGATTTAATTTCAATCATTGTTTTTATCAAAGCTTCATCTGTATTCGGAGCTTTTAGAACTCTTTCATAGGGAGTTTGTGGATCATCATAAATCTTCTTAATTCTCGATCCTTTTCTTATCTTTTCTTTAAGCTTTGTTGTGGGGATAAAGTAGTTCTGAAGCGGGTTCCAACAGTCTCTGTAAATCTCATTCATCTTTTCAACCAAGGTTTCATCATCAAACCTCTCGTACCCAAAAAGCTCTCTCACATATGTGAAGTTTTTTTGCTCTACAAAGCAATTATCGTTTTTCTTATACGGCCTGGATCTAGTGAGCTTCCAGC
>CALGWV010000076.1 GCA_937936325.1 uncultured Bdellovibrionales bacterium
GATCTTTTGAATCAGTTGTTTTGCAGACTCTCAATCTGATAGTCTGATAGGCATTTCTTTATCCAAATCCCAAGCTTCACTAGCCTCAAGGCTTTACTGCACTTTGAGGAACTAGAATCAACTCTTGACGGGAATTGCTGCAGCCCCTAAGAAAATCTTTACATAAGAGCTAAGTTATAATACGTATTTTTCTATGAGTATTCATAAAGCAGACAAATTTAGCATTTTATTGGTCTTTTTATTCTTTTTCAGTTTCACTGTAGAGGCTAAAGTGGGATCAGGTTTCGTCGGCTTAAAGAGTACTAGAACAATAATTACAAGCTATGGAATCAAGAGAAAAGAGACTAAAGATTGTTCTGGTTCGGTTATTGATGACCATTGGGTTTTAACAGCGGCTCATTGCTTTTGGTCACCTTCCAATGCTGTGACAACACTTTTTAATCGCGAAAGAGATTCTTCTGGACGTAGAATAAGTGTCCGACCCCTTGATATTTTGCAAAGTGATATCCGTATTCACACAGGTTATAATTCTAACACAAGCCCAGAGTCTGCCATGATGGCCAGCAATGATATTGCCTTAGTTTACTCAAGAAATAAAATACCTGATGACTGGGGCCGAGTCTCTCTCAGCTTTCAAATGTTGTCCGGGCCATATTATATTGGAGCCGGAAATAATAATAAGAAGTTTTTTAGTATCTTGGAGGTTGCTAACCCAAGAACAACAGGGTTAAGTCCAGGTTTGATTTCTGTTGACCTCCTAGACAATCTCTATGGTGCTTATTTTTGTGTTGGTTTTAATGGAGGAGCATTGTTTCATGTACAAAATAATAAGTATGTTCAAACAGCTGTAACAAACTCCTTAGGAATGACTAATGATCTCAATTGTCCACCACCAGGAGCGAGAAGAGTGGATGTGACTACTTTAGAAAAACATGAAAAGTGGATTCAATCAGTAATACTCGAAAAAAGTGCTAAGATATCTGCGCTACCCCCTGTTTCTCAAGTTACTAAAAATTACGAAAATCCTGGTCTTTACGAAAATTATGACGTTAATCAAAATTTACAGAAGAATTCATTAAAGAATAGAGGTTCTGGATTTGTTGCAATTGATGGAGAAATTGGTTGCTCTGGTAGTATTATCGATGATCACTGGATATTAACTGCTGCTCATTGTGGGTTTTATGGAAACTTTACAATTAAGGGATATATTTTTGATACTTTAAAAAACAAACCAGTGATACAAGAGCCAATCTATTCAAGTGTTGCTAATTTCATCAGACATCCGTTGTTTGACTTTACTAATCGTCATGATCCTAACTCCATTTACCCTGGAAATGATATAGCTTTAATACATATTCCAACAGGGGTTCCAAAATCTTGGGGGCGTGTGACTTTGAATTATGAAGGTGATCAAGGTCAGGCCTATTTTGGATTAGGAAATAATAATGGTTCTGCTGTTGCATTATACTTAGCCCATTACTCTGGGCGGCCAGATGAGAGCTCGGTACTTTCAATGTACAGATTAGACCCTAAAAGCCCTGGGCAGCTCTGTGTTGGTGGTAGTGGTGGTGGACTTTTGCATATAGATTATTCAGACTCTTCCCTAAGAAGTTTTAAAATATCAGGTATTATAAACATTGTTAGAAGTGGTGAAGAGTGCACTACACTTGATATTCCGATGGTTCTAACTACCCCAATTGCTCCTCATCGAGCGTGGATTGAGTCAGAAATGAGCAAAAAAATCCGACAAGGTAGTTCATCGCAATACACAGCTCAAGATACAACTCATTACTCTACAAACTCAGTAGTTTATTCTGTCCCAGTCACACCCAACCCAAGCCTAACTCAAGAAGGCAATAATGCGGGTTATTTGCAGGATTCATTTGGAGTGCCAACCGCAACTTATACAGCTCCGCCTTCACCCCTGATTTACTCACAGCCGCCGGGATACTACCAACAAGAACAATCACGAACAGCTCCCCCCCAGAATACACAAGTCTTCACCACTCCTAGCAGAAGCAATACTGTGGACCGCAATGACCCTAGGTTTGCTAAATGCAACCCTATGTTTTGGACTGAGACAACAGGATCAAAACTGTACTTAAGAAATGATCCAACAATTCAAAATATTTACAACTGTCGTTAATGTAAAGAGCTTTAAGATACAGCATCAAACAGTTTGTATTCAAGATGAGAGTAGCAATCAATTTTTAGAAGATTAAAACACAGCTTTACATTTTGTCCGTAATATATTAATACAAGTGGCATGAAATATTATTATTTATGTTTAGCCTCCTTACTTATTCAATTATTATGCATACACAATTCTGCTGGAATGACTATTGAAGCAGGAGCTGTTCTTTTAAAAGGTTATGCTGGGAATTGTTCTGGTACAACTGTGAATGACCATTGGATTATAACAGCTGCGCATTGTGATGTCTGGACTTCGAATTTCACTATTCGGAGTGCTATTCCTTCAAATAGACGTAGAATTAAGGCTCAACCTACGAATGTTGAAAGAAATCCGGAATACCCAGGACATGGAAAAACCTCCCACAATTCTGGGGCTGATATTGCCCTTATCTATGTGACAGAAAAAATACCAGAAAGCTGGGGGCGAATGCAGCTCAAATATAGTCTAAACAAACAAGCTCAACATTATTTTTATGCAGCTGCAAGCAAAGGTAGAACCTCGTTAGGTGGGAGGATGACTTATAGAGGTCCTACTCCATACAGTAGTAGACTTTTTAATTTTGATATAGTTTCAAGTCCAGATTTAAAATATCTATGTACTGGAGCAAGTGGGGGAGCCATATTAGAGTATTCAGGCGGGGTTATAACTCAAATTGGTATAATGAGTGCAGCCTCAGTTAATTTAAATACAGGTTGCTATGATTTCTCAGAGAGTCCAATTGTTGTCGCTACATTGCTACAACCCCACCAAGAGTGGATACAATCCATTATCTCTCAGAATCGAGGTTCAAATCTTGGCGCCAGGAATAATGCAGTCTCTAGTATTGCTCAAGGGGGTGGCTCAAACTATTTTTCGATATCATCTCATGACTCCTCAAGTGTTTTAGAATCACCAGGAGGGCCATATGTGAATATAGGCAGCTTGGATAGTCAACCGGAGTTTCAAAAACATACATATGGAGGAGGCGCTGTTCAGCCGGTTTATAGTTCTTTACCATCATTTGGGGCGACAACTATAGGACCCACAGTAAATAGCGTAACTTATGAATCGGTAGGTTCTTTAGATGCAGGCCTAAATCCTCCAGTCTATCCAGTAGATAGAACTTATGTGAATCAATCACCTCAACCTGCACCAACACCTACATATACGAATATAGATTCTGTCTATCAACAGGGGCAAAGTATAAACTCTTTCGAACCTCCACAACCTTTATATCGGCATGGCGGAAATGCGACTCCTAATTATAGAAGTAGTCGTCGGGTACAAGGTGGTCAGAACATAGACAGCATGATGCGCGGCTGCCACCCTAGTTTTAGAGAACTATTGGAAGCAGATCCTAGTCGTGGGACAAGCCCTACATTGCGAAGATTTTATAAATGTCCTCAGATGTAAAATATTAAAAGTTTTAATTTCAGTTTAGCGACATTTTATATCGGATATCCTGTGTTTCTGACATCTGAGGGCTTGATTTCTTGCCCTCGGTTTTTTAAAAACTTAATGTACTAAAACAAAGTTTAATTCTTAAGTCCTTTTATCATCCTCCCACTCTAAATAAGATTCATACATTTTTTTAGATTCAAGATCAAAAACCCGAGTGCTTACATTTTTTATAAATCTAGTGTCATGTGATACAAAGATGAGAGACCCCTGGTATTTGAGCAGTGCCTGCTCAAGTATTTCTCTAGCTTTTACCTCCAGGTGATTTGTGGGCTCATCCAGAACTAAAGTATTTGCTCCTGATAAAACTGTTTTAGCTAATGATGTTTTTGCTTTCTCACCAGGGCTTAAGGTTTTTATTTTTTGATGAATCATTTTTGAGTCTAGATCAAAGTTTTTTAAGATGGTTCTAGCAAAATGCTCATCGACAACTCCTGGCTGCCAGACAGACTGAAGTATGGATAGGTCATCGTCTAAACCAGTGATGTCTTGGCAGAAAAAGCTTGTAATGGCTGTGGAAGACCACTTTGTGTTTTTGCTTTGCATTTTGAAGAAGCTGAACTAAAGGTGTTTTGCCGCTTCCGTTGGCGCCCACTATAGCTAATCGCTCACCTCTCTTAACTTCAAAATCCACGCCTGAAAAAACAGTTTTGTCTTTATACCGGACATTAAGATCTGTAACAGAAAGTACAACTTTACTGTGGCAGGGTGAGCTTATCGGTAGGAGTACTTTGCCTTTTTTCTCAGACCAAGGTTTTTTAGCCTCTTCACGCTCAATCATAATTTTAGATCTCTTTTCAATGGCTTTAGCTGATTTCATCATTTTTTTTGGGTTGGCCAATCCTGTTTTTGAACCATCGTCTCTACTGCAGATCCCTCCATTGTTTTTGACTGATCTTAGACTTTTAAAGTTCTCCATTTGAGTGGCATATGTCCTTCTTGCTAACGCTGCAGACTTAAGTTGCTTTAACTTTTTTTGTTGTCTCTGAAACTTGTCAAGATCTGATATATACTCCTGTTTTCTATACTTTAAAAAAGTACTGTAGTTCCCAGTGAAAGAAGAAATTCCCCTTTTAATTTTTTTTGATTCTTCTATCTTTAGGTTTATGATTTGAGTTCTCATACATATCTGGACTTAAAAACCACTTTTTCGTTAAACGAAAAATCAAAGTGGAGACCCTAGATGATTTGTTTTCTTAAACTAAAAAACCCAGGACACAGCCTGGGGTTTTATATGACAAATATGAAATTTGTAAATAGATCCTAACTGATGCTCCTCCAAATAGGCTGTATAAATAAGTTTTTCATTGGAGCTCTCCAGTTAGGTGTTGAATAAAGACTATTAAAACAAATGAAAAAAAATTCAAGTTTTTTTTTAAAGCTGAATTGTAAAAAAGGATATGACTTATAGAGTAGCAGCTAGACTTAAAGCTAGGGAGAGCAGCACGGTCGGCTCAATTAAATTGCATGAATCAAGGCTCTATCTCTGTGCCGTCCCAAGCAAAACATCTTCCTGTCTGTTGAGGTGTGAGCTTTAATAATACTTGAAGAATTTTTTCTGCACTCAACTCAGGTGTAAAAAGTTTTTGAGCGGGGATATTATTTTTAAAGGGTTTGGATAAAGGGCTTTCTACTGTTCCAGGATGAATACCAACTACAATTGCATTTCTGTTTTTTCGTTTCATTTCAATAGAAGCTGTTTTTAGAATCATATTTAAAGCCGCCTTTGAGGCGCGGTACCCATACCATCCTCCGAGTCTATTATCTGAAATGCTACCTACGCGGGCAGAAAGGGCTGCAAAAATAGATTGGGTGTCTTTATTGAGTTTGGGTAAAAAGTGTTTGGCCACTAAAGTTGGGAAAATCGTATTGGTCCAAAAAAGCTCTTCCAGTGAGTTTGAGTTTATTTCGTTTAAAGAGCGTTCAGGTGAAACTCTTTCATTATGCAAAATGCCAGTAGCTAAGAAAATCAAATCCAATCCATTATTTAGCGAGACTTTTTGTGCTGTTTCTTCCAAAGAGTTTTCATTTTTGTAATTCATCACATGATGGAGTACATTCTCGGAATCAAATACAGTTTGAGAGCGAGAAACAGCATGAATTTGTGCATTGGGAAAACTTGTTGCGAGCCTATGAACCATGGCATGACCTATAGCTCCGGAGCTGCCAATAAGGGCAATATTTTTAAACATAAGATGATCCTATAAATAGTTTTTAAATATGGTAAAAAGATTCAAATTCTGAGCGCCATTAGTTTGAGATGAATTGCTCTAAATCTTAGAGGATGCAGCGATCGCTCCTTGTTTTTTTAAGCCTATCCCACTGAGTGGTCGGTTTAGCGTTTTAATGTCCACGATTGTCCAGCTTGGTTTAAAGTCATTTCCTCAGAAGAGGGCTCGAAGACCAGTTCAACTCCGGCACCTGAATTTACAAAAGTATCTGCTTTAACTGCTGTGAAAGCTAGAGACGGCTGCCCTGTTCCTTGAGCAAATAAAATGCCGTCTTTAACAAAAATATTTAAATCTATAGGAAGCTTTTCAGCTTTATATAAACCTTCATACTTTTTTATAATTTCAATTGTAAGTTTTATTTCATCTTCAAACTTAGGATGTGTATAGTCTAACTCATACACTGAGCTTAATAGGGCAATGCTTATGTCGTTCATCTTCATGGAAAGAGCATTAGTCAGGTTCACAACTACAGTGTCTAGGTCATGAAAATGAAATCCAACGGAGACGAAGCTATCAATTCCACCAGTGTGACCGTAGCCTTTACGGTCGTTAAAGGGAATTTCCATTAAACCTAAACCATAACCTTCTGTAACACTTTTCATTTTAGTCACCGTATCTGTTTTTAAAATTTTTCCATTAAAAAGTGACCAGAGGAAAATGCCCACTTCTTTAGATGTAGAGGCGATGGCTCCTGCACCCATCGGGACAGTTTGATGTGTATTTGTATCTCTAATCCACTTTGCTGCTTTCTTGTAGCTTGGAACTTCATTTTTAAGGGGAGAGTCACTATTGTAAATATATGTACTTCTTAAGCCTAAAGGCCTAGAGATTTCTTTAAGTAAAATTTCCGAAAAAGATGTGCCATGTATTTTTTCAAGTATTAAGGACAAGAGCACATAGCCTGTATTTGAGTACTCAAACTGAGTGTCAGGCTTAAAGCCCACTCCATTTTGTACAAACATTTCAATAAGACTTTTCTCGGTTTGTGGCTTTTCGTGAAACTCAAAATAATTAGGCAAGCTAGTAAAATTTACAAGCCCACTTCTATGCTGCAGTAAGTGCTTGATTGTGATCTGTGTCGAGTGTGCAAGTTGAGGGTAAAAATCACTCAGCCTAGTAGATAAGTTTAATCTCTGAGACTCCACGAGCTTCATAATCATAACAGCAGTGTAGACTTTAGAAAGTGAGCCAATTCTATAAATTGATTTTTCAGACTGTTTAAGAAATCCGTAGCTCTTAGAATAAACCTCCTCACCACCTTGGATGATAGAGACCTCACCCATGGCTTTTTCTTTTTCTGAAATATAATCTAAGGATTGAGTTAATTTTTCAAATTTTGGAATGATGGATTTGTTGATGATGCACCCTCCTAAAATTATGAAAACGATAAATGAGGCTTTTAACATTTTTCCCCCCTCTTTAGTCAGGAGTTTAATGCAGTTTTACTTTATCTATTATTTTTGACTCATCCCATGATCAATGTCGGTTATATATGGGTTGATGGAGTTTACGTAAAGTCCCGCCTTGGAGATGATAAGAAGTGTTGTTTGCTCACTATTATGGGAGTGACAGCAAGTGGTGCGAAGCGTTTGTTAGCAGTGCAGAGTGGTTTTAGAGAGTCTAAAGAGTCGCCGCTGAAAAACTAATTAAGCACAATGTAAACAGGAGTTTAAGTGTGAATTTCAAGCTATAGTATTGCAAGAAAATGATCGACAGAGGTCAAAAGCTTGCAATACTTGAGGTTAAAAAAATGAGATTTACTCCATCTGAAAACACGAAAAAGCAATTAGAACTTGGAAAGACAGTTTTAAGAAGTTTCATCAATTTAGAGCATTCCCTGGTGAAGCTCGGAGATAAAATTCATTGGGATAGTTTTGAAAAAAGTTTTGGGAAACATTTTAATCCTAAAGTAGGCCGCCCAGGCCTTCC
>CALGWV010000077.1 GCA_937936325.1 uncultured Bdellovibrionales bacterium
TACTGAACATACTTAGGTTTTCCCTGTTTCTGTGGAGCGCTTTTTTGTTAAATTTAATTTGATCGCCTTCAAAATAGCTATGGCTAGTCTTTCAGGCTCACGTATCAAATTTAACTAAAAAATCACTTCCACAGAAAAAGGGAAAACCTAAGTGTGCCCACTATAACTAAAGCACATCTAGTATATTGTGACTTAAAAGCTTAATGAGGTCCAAAGCTAAATTTTATATTTTTTAATTTTATCTAAAAAAACTATGTGTTTTGTTTCTGATCTAGAATGAGGGACATCTAATAACAGATACGGCCCGTTAGGACGTGGCACTTCGATCGTTTGCAGAATTAAATTTTTAATCATTTCAGACTTCATTAAACTCTCTGAAATACGCACATGAATATGAGTCATATTCAAAAGAACTTCTAAATTGAGTTGCTTTAAATCCATGGCCTCAAGTTGAACTAAATGTGTATCAGGATTGTAGGACCTAATACGATCTGCCATGATATCTCGCTCTAAGCTGGAACCAGTCAAACACCAAGTTGAGACCTCAAGATTGTCTAAAACCTGCAACAGTTTGTCTTTCAAGAAGATATCTACATGGTTTCTAATGATTTGGGCCTGAGGACGAGATATAAAGTTTTGAAATTTCATCTCTACAGCTCCCCAAAAAGAGCCCTTAAGGATCACTGGGTAGATGAATTTTTGCGCTTTTGCCAGCACAAGACCCAAGCTTTGATTCTCCAAAATAGCCTTATAAGTATTTGTATTTAAAGCATAAAGCCCGAACTGAACTTTGATTTTATGCCGCTCAAAGAGAACGGCTTTAAAATCCGCCACAATATGGCGAACCAGCTCATGCCTCATTTCTAATGGCGCAGCCGGGGTTCCAGTAAAGTTTTTTGGACTTGAGATCATTTGAGTTAAAGAGCAAACTCTATGCCAGGTCATATCTGACTTGTCGCAAACTCATCAGAATTTTTTTCAGATCAAAAAAATGGAAGCATTCAGGGCTTTGTCCTTTCTATTGAGGCTTTGTCTGGGGCACAATTATCTGATGCCTTAAAAGCATATATTTCTACATGGTGGAACAAAAGGCTCCCCAACGGGACTCTTCTTCATACCCCTGGTGAACATTCTAAGTTTAAAGAGTTAAGTAAGATTTAAAGAATACTATTTATTTCTTTACCTCTTCAGTTAGCGGGAAAACTTGCATTTGGATTTGATAGATTTGATCACCAGGCTGGGACTCTCTTTTCATTTGAATGTCTGTCATGAGTTTTTTTCTGAATTTTCTGAGTTCGAACTTCACAGCTTCAAACTCCTCAGCCGTTAAAGCTGCTGAAAAGCTCCCGAACTCTCTTTCGTGTATTTCATCTTTAAATAACGACTCTAAACCAAAGAACATCAAATCTGTCTGAAGTTTTTGAATCTCTAAAGAGCTCATCTTAGGCAGTGCGTTTCTTTTTGCAGTGGGCTCATACTTACCTGGTGAGACTTCACAGAAAGCTTGTTCTTCACATAAAGCTTTCATGGCTCTTTTTAAATCTGTTTTTTTGACTCGCCCCCTAAAGAGTTGGAGCAGACTTTCCATCTCATAAGTGACATTTTTTTGGTCACTTAAACTTAGAATAATGACCTTGAGCCAATTAATGTCAGACAGGCCTAAACTCTTTTTACTCTCCCTGTGCTCTTTCAAGGTTTTTAAATACTGGAACCTCTCATCAGGGGAGGTGGATTGATTATAGTGAACTAAGGTTTCAAACTCTGAAGTTTCTTGTCGATCCAACTTAAGAGCTTGGGAAAAGTTAAAGATCATTTTTTCAGACAAGTTTCTTTTGCCTTCTATAATAAGCTTTAAGTAATTTGGCGATTTAATGTCTGCAGACGCTGAGAAATCAGAATAAGAGTATTTCTTTAAGCCCTTAGAGCTTCGTCTTTTATATTTATAATACTCATTTAAAAACTCTCTGTAGTTCACATAGTCTTTAAGTCTTGGCGATTCCATCATGATTTCCACCCTGGGTTTTGCATATAAATTTCTGAACTCTTAGACAAAAAATCGGAATCATAGTTTTGCTCTTTAAGTCTCACTTTTAGTTTTTTATAGTTCGGACAAAAAGACTCCACAAGCTTCCAAAAAACTGGCGAGTGATTCATATGTTTCAAGTGAGACAACTCATGGATCAAAACATAATCAATGATCTCGGAACTAAAAACAATGATTTTCCAATTTAAGGACACATCCCCCCGAGAGGAACAGCTGCCCCACCTCCGGTTCTGAGCTCTAAACCTAACACTCTTTGGGAATAAGCCCATGCTTGAGGCCCAAGTATCCACTCTAGAACTCAGGTAGCTTATGGCCTCACGCTTATAAAATTGCCTTAAAGCAGAGTTTAGTTTTTCTAAATTTTTCTTGTTATAAAATTTTTCTGGCACAAGGGCGCGAAGCTCATCATCTAAAAAGTCAAAATAAAAACGTGTGGTTTTAGAAAACTGAATATTTAAGGTTTTACTCTCTCCCACAAAAGGAAAGCTCTCACCCTCAGTCCATTTTTTCTGTACAAACAATGTCCTTAGGGTTTTGTTCATTCCCCACTGCTTTTGAATCCACTTCCAGTGAATAGATAGAGCTTCATGAATCTCTTTTAAACTTGTAGCTAAACCCGTGGTCACCGATAAAGTATCATTGGGTAAAACTCTAAAGCTAATGCCTTTTTGATATGCTTTTCTTTTGAGTTCGACCTGATGCTTCCCTATCACATAAACACCGTGGAGCTTCACAAGCGGGGGCACCCAATAATCTAAGGCTTTCTTTTTTTTAATGAGTTTTTTCTGAGGCCAGCCGAGGAACTCAAAGAGTTCAGCCTGGGCATTTTGGAAAACCTTTGATTTCATAAGCTTTTAGTTTCTCTGATTTTCTACGCCTTGGCCAATCCTAGTCAGAGACCGATTTTAAGCTTATCGCAACGCATTAGTAAATTGGACTTAGCCCTGAATATGTTACTTCTTAGGTGCCGGGACCCTTTCAATAGGTTTGCTGATCAACTCCGCCAGGTCCGAAAGGAAGCAACGGTCGTTAGCGATTTATGTGATTGGCATCCCGGCTTTTTTTATTTCTCAATAAAAACCCTCCTATTTCACCAAACAAATTAAGCTCTCTCTTAAAGCTTTTTTTAGCTCTTTCCCTAGGCGTGAACACAAAGACAGTTTAAAATAAGTGTTCTTGTCGATTTAGTCATTTTAAGGATGAATTTATTATGTCTTACAAAGTTTTAGCTCTGAAATGGAGACCACAAAAGTTTTCAGATCTTGTAGGTCAAAAATCAATTCAAAAAGTGCTCACCCAGGCTCTTAAAAATGAACGCCTTCCTCAGGCTTTGATTTTTAACGGCCCCCGCGGAACTGGAAAAACCTCAACAGCCCGTATACTTGCTAAAAATTTGCGCTGCCCTCAAGCCAAAAATTTTGAAGCCTGTGGGGTTTGTCCTGAGTGCACAGACATCGCCGATGGACGCAGCCTCAATGTTTTAGAGATTGATGGGGCCAGTAACAACGGAGTCGAGTCTGTTCGTGAGCTGCGGGAGTCCATTAAATTCCAGGCCTCTTCTGGTAAGCACAAAGTTTATATTATTGATGAGGTGCATATGCTTTCTGGCAGCGCCTTTAATGCTCTACTTAAAACCCTTGAGGAACCCCCAGAGCACATCACTTTTATTTTAGCCACAACAGAAATTCATAAAATTCCAAAAACGATTTTATCACGCTGCCATCGATTTGATTTTAGTCGTATTAATTTAAATGAGATTGTAGAGGCCTTAAAGAAAATCACGCTTGCAGAGTCCTATAAGGCAGATGAGTCCGCTCTTTGGACCTTGGCTCGCTTAGGAGAAGGCTCAATGAGAGACAGCTTGAGCCTTCTAGACCAGGCTCTCACATTTTCTGAGGATAATACTCTCACTTCAGAACTTCTCCAAGAGTGCCTGGGTTTGATGGACCGCAAAGATCTCCTTCAGCTTTTTGAAAATGTTTTGAATAATAAGGCCGACGAGGTGATTTCACAGCTTGAGCATATTTTGAGCTTTGGTATTTCAATAAAAAATTTAATGAAAGATTTTTTAGAAGAAATTAAGTTTTTAATACTCATTAAAAATAAGACACCCACCCAATATATCCCTCTCCCTTCATTTGAAGTAGAGCATTTACAAAAAATGGCTCCAGAGTACGAACTGGCCGATCTCCATATGATTTTTGATATGGGACTCAAGGTTCTTGAAAACTTGGCCCAACTCCCAGGAGAAGAGCGCCTCGTTCTAGAGATGGGATTTTTAAAACTATGCCACTTCAACCGTATCGAAAAAGTAATAGACTATGCCGCTTCGCAAACTCAAACTTCAGCGACATCTTCGGCTCAAGCTCCTAAAGCCCTAACTCCTAAAATGAAGCCTGCTCCTGCTGCTGAACTTCCGAAACCTGCGCCTGAAGCTCCAGCACCAAATTTGGGTGACGACACAGCTCCTCAGTGGGAGGAGCTCATCGACCGCATTGGACGTATTAACCCCAAAATGGGCGCCGAGCTCAAAAGCTCTGCATATGTTTGGGACTGGGAACGGCGCCATTTAAGTTTAAGCTCCCCTAATGCTGAAAGCTTCTTGGTGGAGAGTTTAAATTCAGAGAAGTTCCAGAAAGCACTTCAAAATTATTTAAAAACATTTACAGGTGAAGTCTTCTCTCTTGAGATTAAGACCCAACTTCAAAGTCTTTCACCGATAGACAAAAAAAAACAAAATGATCAAAAATCATTTGAAGAACTAAAAAAAAAAGTAAAGAATCATCCCCAAGTTCTTGAAGTGGAAAAGCATTTTGATATTGAAATCAAAAGCATTGATGCTCTATCCCCATAGGCCTAGATCTGATGCCTTCAAAAGCCTCTGTACATAATACTTTGGGGCCTTTAATATGAGTGAATATTTCTTGAATGAACAGATACACTAAGGAGTTCAAATTATGAAAGGATTCGGCGGAATGCAGCAACTGATGAAGCAAGCCAATCAGATGCAAAATAAAATGAAAAAGGCCCAGGAAGAATTCAAAACCCAAGAGTTCAGTGGCACTGCAGGTGGTGGAGCTGTGAGTATCCGCATTGATGGGGATTACTTTGTTAAAGAAGTTCAGGTTTCTCCAGAGCTCCTTAAAGATTCAGATGTAGAGATGGTTCAAGACCTTATTTTAACGGCCACAAACGACGCCATGAAAACTGCTAAAGAGGCCTACAAAGAGAACATGGATAAGGTGACTGGTGGTGTGAACATCCCAGGCTTTGGTTGATGAGTGGCCTTCATGTTCCCTCACTGGACCGTTTAATTATAGAGCTCAGTAAGCTGCCGGGTATTGGTGAAAAAACAGCCCAACGCCTGGCTTTAAATCTGATGAAATTCAGTGATCAGGATATTTTAAACCTAAGACAATCTCTTCAAGACATAAAGACAAAGGTGAGACTCTGTGACTCATGCTATGCCTACACCGAAGAGCTTGATCAGTGTGTTTTATGCCAAGACCCTAAGCGATCACAGAATTTAATCTGTGTGGTGGAGCAGGCTTCTGATATCTCCCCCATGGAAGCCTCCGGAGTTTTTAAAGGACTTTATCATGTTTTGCATGGAGTGATCTCACCCTTACATGGTATTGGGCCAGAACGCTTAAAAATAAAAGAGCTTTTACAACGCCTTAATAATAGAGCTGCCGCAGAGCCACGCCCAGAACTTATTTTGGCTTTAGATGCAGACTTGGAAGGGGACACCACTTCTCTTTACTTGGCCAGCCAGCTAGAAGATGTGGACATTAAAATCACACGCCTGGCCCAAGGAGTCCCCATTGGCGGGCACCTTGATTACATTGACTCACGCACTCTAGGGCGCGCCTTAGAAAATCGCACTCTATTTTAATAAAACTTACTGTTACTTGAGTTATTCATCATTAAGAATCTCATGATCTCTAGCGTTAAATTCAATCAAAGACTTGATGACGCCATAGTTATATTCTGCCCCCCTTAGCAGGCTTCTAACAAGAGTCAGTTCATCAGGATAAGCCGCTTCATAAAAGGCCAAAGGACTTAATGGCTGGTTTTTATGACCAATAGTTAGAGCTCTTGAATGTGACAAAAAATCAATATAATTTTTCACTATAGGGTGAGCGCGAATATAAACAATAGAATTCGTTTTTGAAGAAATCAATCCAGAATCAAAGATTATACGAATCAAACGCATTTGAGTTAAAAGTAGTATATGTGTGTGACTAAATTGGATTTTTTCATTCACATCTTGCAATCTAAAGCTAGATAATGTCTTACTGCCAGTTAGTCCAGAACTATTTAGGGCAGCAAACATCAACTGTTTTATGACTGACTCTACAGCAGATCTTTGAACTGAACCAGGCTGACTCTCATTTGCAAAACGCTCTATCGCTAGAGTAAATAATTCAAACAAAACCTTATTATAGCTTGCTGTATTTTTTGCAAGTAAACCCGTCCTCACTGATTTTATTTCACGTCTATCATGAAAAAACAGAGCCTTTGATTCTAACAACGCATGAACTGTTTTCCTCATAAATAGAGGCAGTAATGTCACTTTTAGGTGCTCAGCCATAGTATAAAGTGATGCCCTCTGACGTTGCTCCCAAATGAAATCAAAAAGAGAGGGATAGGGGGTTTCTAGTGCCATATGATCTAATTGACCTGTAGGTTTTTTAATCATTTGCTTAAAAAACTGTGCACTCACAAATGAACCACTATCTGCCATTAATGCCTGCTTTAGGCCTGCCAGCCAAAGCTCAGGATCACGAGTAATGTTTAGTCCAATAAGTTTATCCTCTATAGGAACCCAATACTTAACTGGTGATTTCCCTGTTTTATCAGTTTGTTTTATGTAACCCCTTGTCAGTAAAGTTCGATGAATAACACCTAAACTCTGAGGGCCAGTTCTTTGCTCGGACGCCATAGGCCTAGGTGAAAATATATACTGACAAGGAGCGCTTTGAGACGAAAATGAAAAAGATGAATAGCCTAGCACTATAAAAATTATGAATGATGATGTATAAAGCATATTACTTAACTCGTTACTTTTATAAAATTTTAAAGTTGATGTTGAGAACTTGATATTCAAAAGTAAACCCTGGTTTATGCTAAAAATCCTAACGCCTCAATTTGAGCCTCTTGAGAGAAGCATACCTAAGTTAATCTAAGGCCAAGGGCAGCTGCATTTCTCGTATGGACAAACGAATCTTACACAGCCCTAGTATTATTCGATTAGTTTCAGTAAATCAAATTTTGCCCCTCAAATACTGCAACAGCAGCATCAAAGTGATAACGCATCATATTACCGAGGCGTGTTATAGAGGTTCTAAGCTAACATTTATTCTCAATGTCATTTATCAACCACAGCTCGAAAGAGATTTTCTGCAAGATCTTATATTTTGGTCCTTCCTTAAGCGGGAAGACTACGAACCTGCAATGGATTTACCAAGAAACCCAGCAGCACAACAAAAGCGAGCTCTTCAGCCTCCCCACAGACACTGAGCGCACTTTATTTTTTGATTTTATTCCCTTTCAAGTGGGTAAGATCAATGGGTTTGATTTAAGGTTCCACCTTTATACTGTCCCTGGCCAGGTGGTTTATGAGCCTAGCCGAAGGCTCATTTTAAAAGGAGCTGATGGGCTTATTTTTGTAGCGGACTCCCAAAGAGAACGCTTAAGCGAAAACCAAAATTCACTTCAGTCCTTAAAGACCAATATTGAAAAACAAGAGAAAAGTTTGGAAAAAATGCCATTTGCCTTCCAATACAACAAGCGGGATCTCTCCAATGCGCTGCCACTTACAGAACTCCGGGCAGAACTGAATACCTGGGGAGCCCCAGACTTTGAAGCTAGAGCCCATATCGGGGAAGGGGTTTTTGATACACTGGGTTGTATCATGAAAAAAATCATAGCCTCACTAAAAAGTGGCCGGCTTTAAAAAGTCTGTGCCCTTACCCTACATATAACGCTGCACATCCTCAGAAAGTGCCTGGCGCCGTATAATTAGATTATGACAAAAAAAGAAGAGCTGATTCGTGAAATTTCGGAGTTAAAGAAAAAACATAATGCTTTGTTGTTGTCTCATTTTTATGAAGACGATGACATACAAGATATTGCTGATGAGATTGGAGACAGTCTGTTTTTAGCTCAAAGAGGGCAACAGGCTGAAAACCCTGTGGTCTTGTTGGCTGGGGTGACGTTCATGGGTGAGAGTGTGAAAATTCTTTCTCCTGAAAAAACAGTCTTGGTTCCAGATATGGCGGCGGGTTGCTCTCTAGTTGAACAATCCCCTAAAGGCCCCTTTTTAAAATGGCGTTTGGAAAACCCCGAGGCTCTTTGTATTACCTATGTGAACAGTAGTGCCGAGGTGAAAGCCCTATCTGATGTGATCTGCACGTCATCCAACGCTGAAAAAATACTTGCAGCTATTCCTAAAGACCGAGAGATTTTATTTGCTCCTGATTACAACCTAGGAAAATGGTTAAGAAAAAACTCAGGGCGAGACATGAAGCTTTGGAAAGGAGCCTGTGAGGTCCATATCCAATTTAGTGCTGAAAAACTCATGGCTTTAAAAATGGAGCATCCCGATGCCATGGTGATCTCACATCCTGAGTGTGAAGATCCGGTTTTAGATTTATCTGATGTGATTGGGTCTACTTCTAAACTGCTTAAAACAGTGAAAGATAATCCTAATCAAAAATTTATTGTGGGCACGGAAATTGGAATCTTTTATCAAATGAAAAAACAAAACCCCACAGCCACTCTAATCCAAGCTCCTACTGATGAGCCCTGCGCCTGTAATGAATGTCCTTATATGAAACTCAATACTTTAGAAAAAATTAAAATGGCATTTAAAACTTTAAGCCCTAAGATTGAGCTTAACGAGGACCTACGCAAACTCGCGGCATTGCCCTTGCAACGAATGATGGATATTACAGATGGACTTGAAGTCAGCTGGCCTTCAAAGTTTGAAACTCCAGCTTATTTTAAATAAACTTTCTTTATCTGTCTGTAGGCTTTGGTGTCGGCAATGGTGCTTCTTGCGGATACTTGATCCTTTTAGGGTTCAGTCTTGGAGCCGGAGCCGCATCAAGGTTTCCTTGGTGTTTAATGTAATCAGAGTTTTCTCTTTCATAGGCAGCGATTAACTCTCTACATCCCATTTTAGAATCGCTAATAGCTGCTGTTGTGCAGTTTGGATTTGGGCTTTTAATCCCAATTCTTTTTCCACAATTAAAACGTATGTGCATATGATCTTCATGCCCTTCCCAATGCATAAACTTCTTATCTACCCAGGATTTAAACTCATGATCTGGTTCGCTTTGATATGAATCTGACAGACAAAGGCCTGTTTTAATGGCTTTATCTGTGAGAATTGCAGCTACTTTACCATCTAAACTATAGAGGCTCTTTAAATACTGATGTAAATAAGGCAAAGACCTTTCGGCTAGAGATGAAAGCATCCAAGTATTTGGAGCGACCCAGCTCTCCCCTTGCATTTTTTGAGGATTCTCTTGGTTTAAATAAGGATACGAAATATCAACATCTAATCCGTTTTGATGACTACCATGTCTCGCTAACTGACCACCATTTTTCATCGATACATCATTGATATAAAATTGTATAGAAGGTCTTGCACCTGAGATTTTACGATAAAAATCATTATGTACCCAAGTCATAGCTATTTTTGTAGATTCAGAAGCAATGTGATCTGCTCGAGAAGTTCCAGTTGACGGGACTCCCATTATTTTAGGTAGAGGAGTGGCTAATTTAGAGAGACGCCCTCTAATATGAGACCCTTTTGCATGATCAAAACAGCCCGAAACTAAATAGTCTTTATAGTAGTCCTGCAATTTGTTAAATAATCCAATAGGCAATTGTCTCACAAGATCCTCTGGAAAAAATGACACTTCATCAGGAGTAAAGTTCTTTCCTATATTTCCAGGTAAGCAATCAATACCCTGGGGTAAACTCACTTTGATTTGTGCTTTAGGGTTTGAGCCACCAGAAATACTTAAATATTCAGGGTAGGCTGAAACAAGGGCCTTAAAATCCAGCAAAGAATCACTACCCGAATGTAAGTATTGCTGACTCGAAGCTGGGGTTGCACTTAAAAGCGATGGATTCTTCTTAAGTAGAGGTTTTTCTCTAGGAAATCTCGATGTTAAAGGGGGGTTTTGAATAACTTGAGTCGTGGTCTCAGCATTAGTACTGGTCGGAGGCATTTCAGCAGCAGCAACAGTTGTTGAAGTTGTAAGACCTGATAATCCTTTTGCTCCAGAAGCATTAGATTGAGTATCATCATTGGGTGCAGGCGGTGGTAGCATTTCTTCTAATATCTGAGTGCCAGCTTCATAAGGTTTCACATCAATTGGCTCAAGGGCAGGAGCAGGCACTGTTTCTATAATAGTTTCACCTGAAGTATCGGAGCAATTTTTACTAAATGTTTGACACTCATACTCTTTATAAGAGCCAACGTTTTGCATACCAGGTTTTTGCTCTATCGTTTCAGGAACTAAAATTTCTCTTTGCGGCACAAAAATGGGTTGGTGTTCTTGTACTAATGGCTCTGGATCATCTCTAAATAAATCTGGCAAAGCCACTGAAGGTGCCTCTACCCGTGGGAGTATAGGTGC
Source organism: uncultured Bdellovibrionales bacterium (assembly GCA_937936325.1). Classification (GTDB taxonomy): domain Bacteria; phylum Bdellovibrionota; class Bdellovibrionia; order Bdellovibrionales; family UBA1609; genus CALGWV01. Next base: position 10,702 of record CALGWV010000077.1, read on the forward strand.
CGGAAAAGACTCGGCTTGTTCTCTCCGAAGCTTAGCGGCTTCCTCAACTTCAACATAACCTTCTTGGTTTAAAGGACCCGGAATAACAAAAGTAATGTCTGACTGATCTATGACTGGAGGTTCAGTCTCTTCTTTATCATCATCATCATGAGCTGTATGTGAATGAGCGACTTGCTCCTCCTCAGCTCTTTCTTGTCGTTCTCTTTTTTTCTGAGCTTGCTCCTCAGCATAGGCTATAGAGTTCTCTTCTTTACGTGGAGCTAATCTATCCTCATCTCCTGCTGGAGTCGTTATACTAATTGTTGTGGTTAAAACTTTTTCTAAAATGGGTTTTCCATCCTGGCCCAAAATAACATTCTTATTTGAATCTGTTTTAGGTTGTAATTTTGAGCCATTCACATACTGCAAAGCAATTTCTAGAGTATGACAATAGCCATTTCCATCCATCACGGTGTCACATCGAACATCAGCTCTTAAGATATGTGGCCTTGATTTATGATTTAAGGGTGTTCCAGGATCTACGCCTTGATGACTCACTAATGGGAGTTCAAAACCTGGCGATGTATGAAGAGCCTCTAAATCTAAATTCGATTTTGAAAATTTATGGCTGACACTTTCCCCATCAGCAAAAACATAATCGGCAATAATAGTGATCGTCCCGTTTGAAGGATCCGTGTTATCTACCTTCTCTCGAGTGTGTTTAATCTGAACACCTGTATAATCTGTGATCAATTCATTTTTTGATCTCTTGTCCAGTATTGATTTATTAAAATCTACTTCAGTCTCAAACTTAGGTGCACATTCAGCGTCATGACATACAAAGCGCAGACCATCTACATCATAGGTGGGCGCCTTGTATGACAAATTTTGTCCCATGCCACAGCCTGAGAGGTAAAAGAATGAAAGAGCAATAAAAATTAATTGTTTCATAACTATTACAATACAAAACTCGTACCAACTTCAAAAGCCCTAACCCAGGGCCTTTAAAAGTCTTAATTAAATAAAAATTATTGGTTTAATAGACTAAAACTGTCTCATTTTGGAACACTCTTAGTATCACTAAAAAACTTGCTCAATTTTTTTTCAGGAGACTTTGTCAGGTCCACCAAAATGAATCCATCCAGGCTTTGTCCAAAATCATAATCAATATTAAAGCCTAAGTATTTAGCGCCTAGCTCTCCATATCTTTTATAAAGTGTAGGCAGACCTTTTCTGTCGGGTTCAAAATCTTTTATAAGTTTATCTAAATCACTAATACTATGTGTAGACTCAAGAAGAGCCTCTAATGCTGAATCACTCAACGATTTTGGTTGATAGAGGCGGGTCTCACCTGTAAAATAGTTTCTTAAATTATCATCCAGTGCATGCTTTCTCATAAAGTATTGAGAAATAAGGTGTCTAGATTTTTCTGAATACTCTTTGCTCACAGACACTGTTCCGAAAAGCTTTCGGTTGTTTTTCATGGCTGCCATGTATTGGCCTATGCCTTTCCAAAGATAAAACAAGGTCCACTGCTTTTGATCATCAGCAACGATAAAGGTCCGTCCCACTTCCACAGCGGGTCGAATCATTTCATAAAATTCTTTTTTAATCGGAAAAAAGGACTGGGTGTAAAAGCCTTCGGGGCCATGATCTTTAAAAATACTTTCTGAATTGCCTATGCGGTAAGCTCCTGATATTTGTTTTTTAGTTTTATTCCAGACAAACAGATGCTCGTAAAAATTATCAAACTCATCGGTATCATAGGATTTTCCGGTGCCTTCGCCCACGGATCTGAAAGTGATCTCTCTGAGCCGTCCCAGCTCTTTAAAAAATTCTTGAGGAGCTCTACTCCCATCAAACAAATGCACACTAAAATTCTTTTTATCAATAATTAAACTTGATGGTGTCTCTTTAGAGTAATCAGAGATTATTTTTTGAATGACGTTATCTGATATAGGTTTAATAATTTTTTTCTGACCAGGGGTAAATTTAAATGGATTTAGAGTTTTAAGTTTGGATAAGGTTTTCGTTCGCTCATCAGCTAGCAAGTACACCCTTTCTCTAAGATGTTTTAAAACCTCCGGAATACTGAGTCCTTTGAGCGTCTCTCCAGGTATAGGGCTCCCAAAACGCACTAAAGTTGTGGATCCGATTTTTCTCACAAGCTCTCGCCCAAGAATAAGTGTGCGCAAAACTTTAAAACGACGCCCCGTGAGGCCTAAAGTTTGATAAATTCGACTATTTTGTCCTTTAAAAAAAACGGGTAAAATATCGCAACTACATCCCTTTATAATTCTGGCAACTCCAGACTTCCAAGGCATATCGATAGCTGTACCCCAAGGCACTTTGGCCAAAGACGGGGTCCCCGCGGGAAAAACAACAAGGACAGCTTTTTGATTTTCAACATAGTCAATGGCCGCTTTAACAGCAAGAGCATTACTATTAATTCTCTTTGTTCCTTTTTGATAGAGTTCTAAGTCTAAAAAATTAGGTTTTAATTCTGGGATTCTCTCCGTTAAAACATTATTGACTAACATTTTAAAGTCTTTTCTGCGTTTCTCTATCAAATGACTGAGTATGATTCCGTCTAAGGCTCCAAAGGGATGATTAGATACAATGATCAAAGGCCCTTCTTTTGGGATCCTGAGATGTTCATCTTCAAAAAACTGTATTTTTAGTTTGAGCTCTTCACAAGCTGTGGCCCACGCACTTTGCTCCGGCAATCTTCTTTTACATTCATTATATACTGCTTTTAGACGCTTAAAACCTAAAAGTGATTCCAGCATATTGGTCAGGATTTTTGTCATGGGCCTTCTGTTCCTTCATAGGACTTCATAATTTCTATACTTTGAAAAAGAGCCTTTTTTAGAATAGACACCTCTTTCTCATTTGGCATAGAGCGTTTCAACATTTTTAACAAAGTATCATAGGCATTCACTCGATGCGAGTCGAGCTGAAAACCCATTGTGAGCAGCCAGCTTTCAAGGACCTCTTCAGGAAACTCAGGGTGAGGCTCATTATAATGACTCTCGTTCATATGAGGGTAATTTTGACTAAATATGTAATGTGATAGTAAAACAGCCTGGGATAAGTTAAAGCTTTGAAACTCGCCCGTGTCTGGCAAAAAAGCTGAAATATGACAATGCCTTAGATCATCTGTGTCTAAACCTGAAGCTTCAGGTCCAAATATAAGGTACAAATCTTGAAACTGACCTGATCTCCCCATAATTTTTGCAGCTAATGATAAAGGATACGACCTACGCCTTTTACCCTTGCGCCGAGAAAGAGCAATTTTAGGACCTTTGTTTTCTTTTGAAAACTCTTCCCAGCTGGCATATACCTTCATATCGTTTAACGTTTTTTGAGCCCCTGCAGCCCCTCGGTGAGCTGCACTTCCTATCTCACATTGAGGATTAATCAAAAACAAAGAGCCTCTCGACAGGTTGGCCATCGCTCTGGCTGAAGAGCCTATATTAGAATCATATTTAGATCGGACGAGTACGCTATGAACTTTTATCATAGACTCATATTAACTTAGGAAGCTTTCAAAAAACCCCATTGAGGCAAACTGTCATTGATTTAAAAATTTTCTAATATCTTCTGGGTAGGGAATATTCTCAAAAGAGTGAGACATCGCATATTGCTCACAAAGCTCCCTGGTTCTGTGCATCACGAGCCAATGGGTCTCTTTGTTTAAACTCTCTTTAAATTCTTTGAACTTCAGATCATCTCTAGTCTGGGTTAAATCTCTTAGAGTCCTAAAATCATTTTCGCGCTGGGAGGGACGACTCTGAGATGGAACTACTTTTTTAAGCTTATACTTTTTTTGCTCTCTAAATTTTTTGTAGAGAGCCACCCCACCATAAACTGAAAGAACTTTAGCCCCTTCAGCTAGAACAACTTCAAGGGTGCTCTCATGACTTAAACTTTGCTTAAGCAGTTCCTTATTTTTTGAGACCTGAAAAGGCCCTTGAAGTCTTAATGAAATAAGCCTTTCACCTTCAGCTCTATAGCTGGCAATCACTCCAGAGTAGGATTCGCCTGAGCTCACAACAACAGTGGACAAGGCTCTACCTTGATAGGCTTTTTCTAAAGAGGCTATGCCTCCTTTTTTGTAAGCCATTTTTTTTGAGTATTCTCTAAGAACAAATTTGAGCTCGGAAAAGCTTTTAGTAAAGTAGAGTTGGGGTTGTGGCTCTGTAATATCATATTTTTGATCAATACATTCTAATCCAAACTCAAGTTTTTTCGGCCCTGTCTCACTTAAACAAGCTCCCCCCTCTTCTAGGGAAGAAAGAAGTCCAGCACCATATAAACAAATTTTATTTTCATGCTCTATCAATCCGTATTCAGCAGTCCACCAGTTCATTCGAGCCAAAAGTGAGGCTTCACTTAGAAAATGTACGGATTGGTTGGCTAAATTTAACTGATACTCAAAGTTTTCCAAATCCTTAGGGTTAAAATGAGAGCTTTCTTTGAAGTCACTCAGGTTTCTGACGGCTTCATAGATTTTTAAGTCTTCTTTAGAGTAAAGGGCATGTCGAGCTAAAAGAGCATACTCGGACAGATAATCTGAATACTCAGAATCTATAAGCATCGGAGCATGGCCTGCAGACTCATGGACAATATCTGGGGCTGGAGTGTATAAGATATTTTCCAAACGTCTCATAGCCGTGGCCACAGGCAAGATTTTTTGGGCCTGAAAATCCATAAAAATAGCAGGTGGTAAAAAGCCACTCACAGGTGCCGCTCTCCAACCATACTTTGATAACTTTTCATCTAGTTCGGTGATCTGTGGGATATGGTCTTCCGTAAAACCTAATAGCTCTATCCCTTTTTGATGGGACGGATGAGAGAAAGGCAAAATTCTTGTTTTCATTTGCCTAAAAATAAATCTCCAGACCTCTTGATCTTCATTTGTATAATTTAAATTCTCTTGAGGATAAATATAGTTTAATAGATGCTCTGGAATATTTTTATAATACATAGTCTCCCCTCTCCTTAACCACTTGATCCAGGCGCTTAACCTGAATTAGAAGCGATCTTAAATCTTTTAAATCCAGGGCTGACGGTCCATCACACAAAGCCTCATCAGGACTAGGGTGCGCTTCCAAAAATAAAGCGCTCAACCCTAAGGCCATAGCAGATTGAGCCAATGGCAAACAATATTCCCTTCTTCCACCAGTTGAGTTTTTAAGCCCCCCTGGAAGCTGCAGTGAATGGGTCACGTCAAAACTCACAGGATATCCAAAAGACTTCATCTCACAAATTCCCAACATATCTACTATCAGGTGACCATACCCAAAAGACGTGCCTCGTTCACACAATATGATTTTGTCGTTTCCAGACTCTTTACATTTTTGAATGATATGTTTCATTTGCCCCGGAGCCAAGAATTGTGCCTTTTTAATATGAAGAGGTAAACCTGATTTAGCCATTGCGACAACAAGGTCTGTCTGCCTTGAAAGAAAAGCGGGCAATTGCAAAGCATCGACCACTTCTGAGACAGGCTTCACTTGTCCAGGTTCATGGACATCGGTTAAAACAGGCACATTAAAGCTCTCTCTCACTTCCTGCAGAATTTTTAAGGACTCATCAAATCCAAGCCCTCTATAAGAATGCACAGAAGAACGATTGGCTTTATCAAAGGAAACCTTAAAGACATAAGGAATGTTTAACTCATCTGTGACTTTTTTAAAAACCTCAGCCGTTTTCAAAAGCGAATCTCTGCTCTCAATAACATTCATTCCTCCCATCAATGTAAAAGGAGATTCATTAGACAAAGTGATATTTGCAATTTTCATGTTGGGCTTCCTGAGTGTTTTGTATTGGTTTAGCTAGTCATCAATTTATAATGAGGAAGAATTTTCAGGTCAGTCTATACCCAGATCCGCGGATCTGAGTATATATTGCCCATCTTAAAACTTTTAGAAGAGAAGCTCAATCCCAGATTAGATGACCGTACCCACTATAAAGGCCACCACCTCCAGTGACTTGTCCTTTAAAAAAACGAGGAGCCGCCCAAATGACTTCTCCAGCTCGAACATAAACCCGCACATCATACTTCCACTTTACAGAATCATAATCAATGGCGTCTGGAGTAGCTAACTCTTGATAAAGGTAGTTTGCATTATAAATTTCCTCGAGCTTCTTTTTAGAAATACTTTTACCAGAATAAACTCCCTTGCTCCCAAAAGAATTTCGCGGCTTAAAAAAATAGGATTTTCTAGATTTTACCAATTCTTCAAAATCTAAATTTAGGATCGAGCCTGACTTCAGAAAAAGATCTGATGAAATTTTCTCTTGTAGATAACTCAATTGATTTTTTTCAGCCCACAAATGATAACTCACTGGGTGAGGAGATATGGTTACTTTATTTGAGAGGTACTTTTCTAAAAAGTATTTTTGATCCTCAAAATAAAAATCTGTAGAGCGGTTATAAACATTCCTCAATTTCGTTCCAAGAGATTTGATTTTCAGAGTATCCACAAAATCAACACTGTAGCCTTCTGATTGTAGAAATTTTTGATACATTAAAAATTCAATAAACATTTTTTGATCTTTAATGTTTTCATCAACAATAGTTAAGTCTATGCTTTTAGGAAAAGCACTTTGAAATGACGCCAACAAATGATCTTGAGCCTGAGAAATATCTTGACCAAAAAACTCTGCTAGTGCGCAAGACATTAAGTATCCAGAGGCATTAGTATTGATTTCAATAAGCTTGGCTTGATTATCTTTAGTATGAAAGTCAAAACTTGTGAGAAGACTTTCTTTTTTAGAGAGCTCAACAAACTGCTCGAAGCTCATTTCAAGAGGGAAGCTCTCATGACTCCTACGGAGATAATCATCTGATTGGATTTCTTTATAAACTTGAGACACAAACTCTTGGATATGGGCCAAGAGTTCTTTTTTGAGTCTTAGACCTAAGGGCGAAGTGATTGATTTAATATTATGGATTGAGTCTTCAAGAAAATTAAAGTGGTTTTTTTCTAACCAATTCTCAAATTCATTATCATATTTTTTGATATTTTCTTCTGTCACAAGTCCTCTTCTTTAACTTCAGTGTGAGTTTATCCTAAATTCCTAGAAAATCGAGTACAACCGAAGGGGTAAGTGATTTATCTCAGCAATAGCCGAGAAAAGCCCATACAGCCCCATAATGACATGAATGAATAGTGGGTGCACTTAGGTTCTCCCTATTTCTGAGGAAATGATTTTTGAATTAATTTTGATGGGAGAGCCTGAAATACCTGCTCTAGCACATTTGAAGCTGATCAAATTAAATTAGCTCAAAAAGCGCTCCTCAGAAATTAGGAAAAATCCAAGTGTGTCCCGTAAAAATTGACAATTTACCCATGGACCTCAGTATGACATAATCCTGATGCAGAATCATAAGGAGGCACTTCTTGAAATTAGTTTCATGGAACGTAAACGGCATCAGAGCATGTCATAAAAAAGGACTCCGAGAATTTCTAGAAAAAGAAAAACCAGATGTGTTTTGCGTTCAAGAGACCAAAGCGAAGCCCGAACAACTCAAAGAAGAACTGTATACAGATCTTTTTCCCTATTCCCAATGGTCCTCATCTCAAGTACGAGCGGGTTACTCAGGCACAGCTGTACTCGCAAACACTCCTTTTTTGAACAGTTCAACAGGCATTAATATTGAAAAATACGACCAAGAAGGTCGATTCGTGATCACTCGATTTAGAGAGTTTTTACTTTATAATATATATTTTCCAAATGGAGCCGCGAGACAGGAGCGACACGACTATAAGCAAAGCTTTTTAAAAGATCTCTACGATCATCTAGCAGAGCATATTGCTGGGGGCGAGGCCATCATGGTTGTAGGAGATTATAATATTGCCCACCTCCAACAAGATGTACATGATCCCATAAGGCTCTCTAAAGTCAGTGGTTTTTTACCAGAAGAACGTGATTGGATGACTGAGTTTTTTGACCTTGGCTTTGTGGATCTCTATAGACACTTTTATCCCGAAGCCAAAGACAAGTACACCTGGTGGTCCTACAGAGAAACAGCAAGACTCAGAAACAAAGGCTGGAGGATTGACTATATTTCAGTGACGGAAAATCTCTTACCTAGTATAAAATCCATGAACCATTTGGATCAGCAACATGGTTCAGACCATTGCCCTCTAGTTGTAGAACTCAATCTATAAGGACAAAACATGCTGTTACTGCTCTTTATTTTTTTACCACTCATTGAAATTTATTTTTTAATTAAAATTGGTACGGCAATTGGTGCTTTTAATACAATCCTTATAGCTGTCATTACAGCATTAGTAGGTTGGGCCTTATTTAAAACTCAAGGCAGGCATCTTTTATTTCAAATGAAAAGCAAAGCCTCTATGGGACGGCTTTCATCTTTGATGTTTGTAGAAAGTGTCTTGGTGTTTTGCTCTGGACTTTTTTTAGTCACACCTGGATTCATCACTGACACTCTAGGTTTTTTATTTGTAATTCCTTTTACTAGAAAAAGCATTGCTCAATTAATAAAAAACTGGGCAGACAGAAAAATTAAGTCTGGACAGTTTAAAGTGTATCACTCTAGAAACACTTCACCTCAAGAGCCCCATCCAAAAATTGACACTGACTTTAGGGATGTGAATTAGAATCTGCTTCGGGAATAGATTTTCAAATACACTTTGATGCCAGGCACCTTTTTAAGAATTTTTTTAACACTAAAGTCGCTTTGTATTGTGAACCAAGTCTGACACCAAAGTGTATCAGTTGTTATAGCTAAATATTGGTTTTCCAGACTGTGTTCTTGGAATCTTTTTGTAACTAAAAAGTCCTTTTATTTTTATTTGGAATGACTCTTCAAATTTTTTGATCACTTTTGAGAGCTTGGGCTCATTTAATTTTTCTTCTGTGTGTAGATAAATCACGTTTTCTAATTGTTTATGCTTAGCGATATTTAGGTAACTATGGCCTAGCGCTAGGCCTTGCTCAAAAAGTAGTTTTTCCCATGCTGCATAGACTTCTGACACTTTAACTAAAACTCCTGCAATTTTGACAGACCCATCAATTCTTGTAACATCCACAATTTCACCGGCTTCATTGAATTGGAGTTTATCTTTGATGGGCCAGTATCCGTCTTTCGTTAATTGAGCTTCGTCGTAACTCAGTGTGTTTTTACCACCATTATGATGTACTTGAATATAGCCTGAGAACAAACTTGGAGTGAAAATCTGCAGATCTGAAGTGCTTTTAAAACGAACGCCTTTTAAAAGCTTTAACGAAGGTCTCTTTAATCTTTTAACATCCTCCAAACGACTTGCCGCAAATTGAGGTCCCAGTTCCGTCGCCCCATAAGACAAAACAATAGGCCAACCCAGCTTTGTCCCTTGTTCATACAAAGTAGGAGTCACTGCTCCTCCGCCAACAATAAGAAGCCTTAGGCTTGCTGGAGCTAGCAAGTGCTCATCGACAATTTGCTTCAACTGAGAGGGAATCAAAGAGCAGACAGTTATTGGATTCTCTGTAAGAGCGTTTTCAAAAGATTTAATCCTCCAGTTTGATTGAATAATTTTAGCTTTTAGAACCCCGGCTCGGACTTGAGCTCCAAGGCTTCCCATAAAATAAGGAGAAAGAACGTCTAAAAAAATATCTGAGGGCTTTAACTCCAAGTGCTCAATCACCATATTAGCATTTATAATCAAAGCTTCTAGCCTAAGAGCAATGATCTTCGCCTTTCCGCTAGATCCAGAACTTCTAATAAAAACATGGGGCTGCTTAAAAAAAGAGACCTCTTGCACATAGTCTTCAATTTCTTTTGAAAGCTCTGGGTCACTTATAAAAAATTGATGTTCTTTTGAAGAAATATTCATTACAGGTTCACACTGAGCTTCTCATAATTAAGGGAATCTAACCTCTTTTTTAAAACCTGGCCCACATGAGGGCGATTTTCTAAACCAGAGAACAGATCTACCCCTAAATCATCAGAGTACAAAGGTTCAAAATTTAAACCACAACTATCTAGTTTAACATTAAGACTGCAGGCTTTTTGATAGGACAAATACTGCTCAAAAAAAGGCCCCATGCTATGAGTGGCTACAAATTTCATATTCTTTGATTTAAGCTCCTTAGCATATTTCTTTTGAGATAATTTTAAAATTTTAAAACTAAAGGTCTCTTCTCCATTTTCAAAGGGCCCCTCAAAATCACTAGCTAAAGTAAGACCCATTTTTTGAAGCTCAAGCCAATGTTCATGATTATAAGGGGTCGGGTCTTCAATGAATTCTATATTTTCAGAAATAAACTCTATTGTCTCTGAACCCAAGCTCTCATAAAACTCAAAATTTGCAGTCGCATTAAAGTCCCATCTTATTTTGTGGTTCCTGTTTTGTTCTAGAATTTTTTTTGATAGAAAGACCCTTTCATCAAAACTATCTGGTGATATTTTAATTTTAAAAACCTGTGGGGAAGTCTTAGACATGACGTCTTTAAAATTTTCTACTCTTCTTGTAAGTAGAACCTGACCTAAAACCAAATCGTTTAATAAAAAATTTTCACTCGCTAAGGAGTTAAAATGTTCTATCTTTAGGGGACAAGGAAGACTTAAAAACTTTTCCACACTGTCTTCGCCTAACTCCGTGTGAGGGTGATAGCAGGCATAAAAATTCTGCCCTTCTTTTTTAAACTGAAGGTAGAGTCCTCGAAAAGCATTGGTACCTCTTTCATTTTGTTTGACTGTGGAATTGTAATTATAAATATGATAAAAAACTTCATTCATATTAAACACTCGCCATAAAACTACGAACGCACAAAAAAAGACTTAAGACCAATGCAATTAAAAACTGAAGCTGCCCAGCAGATTTCAATAGTTTATTGTATTTTACAGAGGCTTCTTTCTTGCAAACAAACCTATATATTCCGTAGGCCCAGGGGATAAATAAAAGTGCTGAATAATAAAAAGAACCTTCCATAAGGCCAAATATAGCAAAAACACTAAAGCTTAAAAAATATAAAACTCCCAAGAAGCTTTGCCCCCTTTTTTTTCCCAACCTGACAATAAGTGTTTTTTTATTGTGAGCTAAATCTTGATCATAATCTCTAAGATTATTGATAACCAATAGTGCATTTGCCATAAGCCCTAATGCTAGACCTAGAAAAATGGGTTTGTAGTCTAAATTTAACTGATTTAGATGAGTGGTACCCCAAGTTGGGAGAACTCCAAAAAATAGTACTACAAATATGTCAGCAGTCCCATTACGCGATAAAGAGAACTTCGTCCCGGTGTAGATATAAGCTAGCAAAATTCCACTCAAACCAATGAGGGCAATCGGCCAGCCCCCTTTTACTATAAGAGGAACTCCAAGAACAAAAGCTATGAAGCAAAAGAAAAGCCCTGCATAAAAAACCTGCTTAGACGTTAACAATCCACTAGAGGTCACTCTAGTCGGGCCAAGCCTATCTTCAGTATCCATGCCGGATTTTGCATCTAGCACATCATTGAACAAGTTCACTGCAATCTGCAGGCAAAGAGCACAAAATAAAATGTTTAAATTTAAGTATACGGATATTTCTTTTTGAGCTGAAATAGCTAATGCTACTCCTAACATTATGGGACTCACACAGAGGATCAACGTATTGAGCCTAAAGGCCTGAAGCCAAATTTTAATCTTATACAAAGATGCACCTGTGCCTTCTGTTAGGAATCTCTTTAAAATTTCGTAGCATGTCTTTGTTTATTGCCCTCTCACACTGTTTTTTGTATTTCAAATCTTGGCTACCATATATGAATTTTGTAGACCTTAAATCAATGGGGCTTTCGACATGGCTTCCTTCTTCAAGTGCCCATATGATATTATCCAAACTCCAATTAGAATCTGTATTTATGGATGGCTCTCCAGTGAAGAGCTCTAGTTGATTCCAAGCTTTAAGCCCTTCGTCTGGACCCATATTAGTGAACTTCTCTATCCAAATTTCATTAAAGTTTTTTTTATAACTGATCTCCTCTGCTTCATAATATCCCAAATGAGTTGAGACGAGCACGACTTCATATTGAGATAAGATTTCCGGCTTTTGTTGAATCAAAGATCTCAGCAATCGCCCTCCCATAGAATAAGCTATAAGCTTTGAAGATTTTCCTGATTTTCTTTGATTTAACCAATCATTGAGCGATATCACTAACTCCTGCCACCGGGGCCTTGAGTCTATTTTATTTTTCAAGTCAAAGGCCTCATTACAAAAAAAAGTAAGATGCTTCAAGTTGTGGCTGCCACCTAAAAAGCCAGGAATAAAATAAGTCTTCATTTTTTTTCCCATGCCTGAGTTTGTTCCGGGTCCACCTTGAGCTCAATCACTTGAAGACCTGGTTTTAATTTTACTTCTTTGTAAGAATTTTCTAATTTTTGATAATCCATTTTAAAAAACTCACACCAAGACTTAAAATCTAAAGTGTGCTCATTTCGAATTTGATTATGTGAAGAAATTTTCCTAAAAATTTGTCCGCCTTTGTTATTCACGATCACTATTTTTAAATTTTTTATTTGATCCAAATGTATGAACGGGGAATTTAAATCATAAATGGCACTCAAATCACCGACCACAACCCAGGTCATCGTCTTTTCATCACTCAGCCCTAGTGCTGTTGATATTAAACCATCAATTCCATTGAGCCCTCTATTTCCAAAATAAGTGGCTTCAATAAAGTTTGGGGTTTCATCCCATATTCGAATGGGCAAACTATTACCTAAAAAAATTTTCACGCTGGGGTCTGAGCTTTTTTGAATTAATATTTTAAGCTCATCTATTAAACTATACTCTGCCTGATTGTAGCTTTCTTTGAGTTTATAAAATTGACTCAATTCCGCTTTAACCAAGTTATTATCAGGGTTGTTTTTAGTTAGTGTTAAAAGAGATTGTAATTCAGAGTTTATTTGACCTTCTATTTCTAGCGGAAAAACTTCGCGCTGAGGAAGACCGGGTAATGCCACATCTGAGAAACTAATAACTTCAAGAGAAGATTTTTCTAAATCTCTCCAGAGTCGACAAGTAGGCACTCTGCCTACACGTATCACTCGGTCAAATTGACTCTCAACTTCTGTCAGGATCAAACTTTTCTGAGGTGAAATCTGAGACAAGCTCTCACTATAATAATCGACACTATCTAAATTGAGGTCTTTAAGTATCCCTGAGGACTCTGGGCCAAACATGAAATAATTTTTTTTATGCTCTAACTTTCTTGGAGAATCATAACTGTAATCTTGATTCACTCTAAAACCATACTCAGTCACAGTTTTTATTTTTGAATCCATTTTCATAGCTTCATCACTAACATACTCATCTAGGTTTAAATTGATATGGGCCGGAAAACATAAATCCTCACCCCATTCTTGTGTCTCAGAGTATCTGCCGTATACAGCTTTCTGGACCATGCATTGGGGGGATCCTGTATGCTCATGAGCTACGGGACGATCTGCAGAAATTACAATTAAGGGCAGTTTTTCATAGTAGGCCTCAATCACAGCAGGGTAAACTTCAGCAACAGCAGTCCCTGAGGTTGTACACACTGCAACGGCTTTTTGCGTTTTTTTTATTAAACCCAAGGCATAAAACCCGGCACTGCGTTCGTCAAAAAAATGATGAAACTCAAAATGAGTTTTAAACTTTTCGTAAACTTGTAAATTTCTCCCGCCACTGCAAAAGACAATATCAGAAACATTGTAACTCTTGAGTTTATGAAGAAAGTCTTCCCAGTTTTTAAAGTCAAACATTTAGGCTCTCTTTGATGGATTTAAATTTAAGTCTTATCTCTTCCCACTCCGTCTCAAAGTCACTTTCTGGAGTCACTCCACCACCTGCAAAAATTTTTATTCGACCCTCTTTCCAAAAGGCTCCTCGAATTAAAACAACAGATTGCATTTCACCCTCAACTTGTATCCCTAGTGGTGCGCCGTAGGCTCCTCGTTCTAGCCCATTCCAATGTGGTTCTTGATCCTTCAACTTTATCCTAGGGAAACAGCCTAATGCCGCCGTAGGATGCAGAAGTTCAGTCCAAAGTTTCAGGTCTACATTTTTCTGATTTTGCAACTTAGCTGTGGATTTTAGATGTTTTAGACTCCCAGATGTGACTTCCACTAATTCACTCCAATTCAACTCTTGGTTTACCTGCTTTTGAATATCTTCCATAACAAGCCTATGCTCTTCGACAAGTTTTGAGTCTTCAATCATCGATTTTGTTTTATTTACTGTTTGAGTTCCGGCTAAAGCTGTAAGAACGACACTTCTACGTTCTGTTTCAAATAAAAGTTCTGGTGTCCACCCCCAATAGCAGGAGTCTTTTGAGAAATGAGCAAAATAAAAGGCTTCCTTATTTTTAGTCTTTAAATTATTTAAAGCTAGATTCATAAAGTTTTCTCGAGAGCATTTTGCATATATTTGAGCAAATAGAACACATTTTTTAAGCTGACCGGTCTCAAATCTCTGAAAAGCAGAGTCAAAGTGTCTTTGATATAAAGATTTGTCTGGATGCGACCATTCGGAGATAGGCTTAGCTAGTTTCTCGGGGAATAGACCCTGTGCTGTCTTTTGATTTATGGTATAAACATGACAGCTATGAAGGGCTTTGGGGTATGTTAAAAGATAGTCATTCAAGTAGATCTGGGCCTCGTCTTTTTTCAGTTCGTTTTGACTGGATTTAGGCCATAAAAAATGATATTTTTCGGCTCCCCAATCCGAAAGGATCACTCCAAAATTTGAGAAGTCATTGAATTTAAAACTTTGACCTAAGGACATACGCTAACTATGAAACACTCGCCACCAGGGGTCAATTTCGGCCTTAATAATGAAGATGACTTTTCTGCCCCCGTTATCATTGCAGGGCCTTGTTCTGTAGAAAGCTATGAGCAGTTAGATGAGGTCGCCCGCTGTCTGAAAGATAATAGCATTACTTGGATGAGAGGGGGCGTTTATAAATTAAGAACGAGCCCGGACAGTTTCCAAGGCTTAGGCAAAAAATGTTTTGATTGGATTAAAGAAATCAAATCTAAGTATCAACTCAAATTTATTACTGAGGTGACTGACCCACGTCAAATTGAAGAACTTTTGGAGGTCGCAGATGCCCTCCAAGTGGGAACAAGAAACATGTTCAATTATGCTCTCTTGAGTGAATTGGGTCACACGAATGTTCCTATAGTTCTCAAAAGAGCTTTTGCTGCAAGAATAAAAGAACTGCTTTTAGCTGCTGAGTATATCACTCAGCAGGGCAACCAAAATGTCATCTTATGTGAAAGAGGAATCCGCAGCTTTGAAACAGAAACCAGAAACACGATGGACCTTGGCGCAATAGCTTGGGTCAAGGCCAACACCCCTTGGACTATTTTTGCTGACCCCTCACATGGCACTGGCCTCTCTGAATTGGTCACCCCAATGGCCCATGCCTCTTTGGCCGCTGGGGCTGATGGACTCTTGGTAGAAGTCCACCCTGAACCCAAAAAAGCTTTATCAGATTCCAGACAAGCCTTAGATTTAAACCAACTGAAAATTCTCTCTGGTTTAACAAAGCAATTTACCCAATTTAAAAAGGACCACTTATGAAACAAGGCCCTGAATCATCAAAAATTCAAAGTCTTTTTAATAATTTGGCAGGCTCTTATGACAAAGGAAACCAATGGATCACCTTAGGCCTTGGGCAAAGCTGGAAAACCAAACTGATAAACTGGAGTGATGCCCAGCCTGGAGATCAAATTTTAGATTGTGCCACAGGAACTGGAGATTTAATTATAGGCTATTATGAAAAACTCAAGGCACAAGGACGTTTTATAGGAACTGACTTTTCGGAAAAAATGTTAGAGCATGCCCGTGTTAAAAATCATCCTGATATTGAGTTTGAGTGGGCTGATGCCACAGATTTAAAGTTTGAAGATCATAGTTTTGATATTGTGAGTATGTCCTATGGCTTAAGAAATGTAGAAAATAGATTTAAAGCAATTTTTGAAATGTCTCGGGTTTTAAAACCTGGCGGTCGCCTTATGATTTTAGAGACCGGCCCCTCTCCTTATTTTTTTATGCGCCCTTTTTTAGATTTTTATAATTCTAAGATCATGCCTCTTTTAGGCGGCTATGTGAGCCAGCAAGGCGATTCCTACAAATACCTCTCAAGTTCAACTCAAAATTTTCCCTCTGGCAAAAAGCTTTGCAATATGATTCAAGAAAACGGTGAGTTTAAAAGTATCGAATACAAAACAATTTTTGGTGGAGCTAGCTTCATGTACAAAGCCATTAAAAAATGAAAGTTAATTTTGATAAAGCTCTTAAATTGTTATCTGAAGGCCACCTGGTGGGAGTGCCCACGGAAACCGTTTATGGTTTAGCCGCCTCTATTGAACAGCCTGAGGCTATCAAAAATATTTTTAAATTAAAACAGAGGCCTTTTTTCGACCCTTTAATCGTTCATATACACAGCATGAACCAGGCACGAGAACTTGTCCTTGATGCTGATTTTGAAATCTTAGAAAAAATAGCACCTTACTTTTGGCCTGGCCCCCTGACCGTAATTTTAAATAAAACTCAAAAAGTATCTGATGCCATTACCTCAGGGTTTCCCACTGTGGCCTTAAGGATGCCTTCCCATCCTTTGTTTTTAAAACTTTTAAAAGAATTAAATCAGCCCCTTGCCGCACCCAGCGCCAACCCCTTTACAAAAACCAGTCCAACATGTTTTGAGCACGTGGAAAAATACTTTCCTGAATTGCCCACTTTAGATGGTGGCTCATGCAATATAGGCATTGAATCTACAATTATAGATTTAAGTTCTCCTGGGTTCTTAAGTTTATGTAGACCAGGTCAAACTCAGTTGTCTAAAATTAAGAATAGAGTTCCTGGTCTAACTATTAAAAAAGCGACTTCAGGATCTAGCCCTGGAGATTTTAAACAACACTACCAGCCTGAAGTTCCATTATTCGTTATCTATAACATGGATGAAGTGCATCAATTTAAAGACCAAAAGTATGAACTCATAAAACTTTCAGACTCGCCAACAGATGAAGCTCGTAAACTCTATTCCTATTTTCATGATATAAAAAAAGAGACCGAAACTTTGGTTTTACTTTGGCAGCAGGATAAAAATAATGAAAATTGGGCTCCTCTATGGAACCGAATAGAAAAAGCCAGCTCAAATTAAAGCTCAATTCTAAAATATGGACTTAGTTTGAAGCCGCGTTGCTGCTTTTTGATAATTAAAAAATACTCGAATGAGATGAGACAAGATGAAATTAATAAATGATGATTTTTCCAGGCTTAAATATTTGAGGATAAATCCCGGTGCCGAGCAAACTATTGTGTTACTCCATGGATATGGAGCTAATGCTTTTGACCTGAGTTCGTTAGCTCAAATTGACGCGCAAAATTATACTTGGATTTTTGTTCAAGCTCCGCTGAGTCCGCCAGAACTTGGAGGAATAGGGTTTTCCTGGTTTGAGCTGAGGCTAAGCCAATTGGATGAATGGATGAGAGATCCACAGTTTAAAGATATTGTTTCCTGGGCTCCCCCTGAACTCTCAGAACGTTCAGAACAATTACTCAAACTCTTCCAAAGTCTTGGGTTAAATCCCAAAGAGACTCATGTAGGGGGCTTTAGCCAAGGAGCCATGTTAGCCACTGAAGTGGCGCTTAACTCTGGGTTTAGCCCCAAAAGTCTGAGTGTCTTTTCTGGTGCTTATATTAATAAATCAGCATGGAAGAGAGGAAAGTTGGAGCTAAAAAAAGTATTTCAGTCTCATGGAGAACAAGATCCTGTTTTGCCTTTTAAACTAGCGGAGAAGCTTCAAAACTCAATTTTTCATTCAATAGAGAGCTCAAAATGGCAGCCTTTTCAAGGGGGCCACGAAATCCCTAGACAAGTTTTAAAGTCCTGGGCTGAATTCTTAGGTTAATACTCGAAAGGTGTCGGTGAAACAGGCTCACCTCTAAAGAAATTATCGTAGGCTTGTGTGCCCTGGGGTAAAAGTGCCAATTGACGAGCTTTTTTAATAGCATTTGCTAGGCTGGCTTGCTGCTTACGGCTTAGCTTGCTGACTCTTGAAGGGATGATTTTTCCACCTTCAACAAGAAAACGAGATAAAGTTGCAGGATCTTTATAGTTAAACTTAAAATCCGAAGGATAATCGGTGCGGTATCTTGCTCTAGATCTTTTGCTATCGTTAGTTTCCATTATTATTTACTCCATGAAAGTAAGCACAATAAATCATTTTTTAGTTGCCAACAAGGGGTTTTTTAAGTTATTTCTATTGAGACTTCAAATTAGTTGTTTCTGATTCCTTTGAAATTTGTGCTCAAAATAGAGGCCCCTCGCTGGATTAAGCCAAATAGCTTAATAATGTTTGGGTTTGGTGCTTACACTTTTGAGCTATTATTGTTTTCAATTTCGAATCTGAAAAAATTAATTTGACGTCTTGTTTATAATTTCATGTCAAAAAGATTGGAGAAGCCATGCCTCGTTGTGAACTAACTCAAAAAGGTCCTGTTGTTAAAAACCTTGTGAGTCACTCAAACATAAAAACTAAATCTACTGCTCACCCTAATATACAGTCTAAATTTTTCATGAGTGAAACTCTTGGGGAAAAATTCAGACTTAAAGTGGCTATGAGTACACTTCGTACCGTTGAGCACAAAGGAAGCTTTGATTCTTTTATTCTGAAACAAGAAGATGAATCTCTTTCAAAAAGAGCACTAAAAATTAAAACACGCATTCGTAAGAAATTACGTCAAAGCCAGGCTTAGGAGTTAGAGATGAAATTAAAAATAAAAAAAGGTCAGAAAGTTAAAATCACGACCGGTGCTGACAAAGGTAAAGAAGGGGAAGTCCTTCACGTGAATGCTCAAAAACTTAAAATTAAAGTTGCTGGAGTTTTCATCCAAACGCATTTTGATAAAGAGAATGGCCTGACTAAAAAAGAAGGTTACATCGACTATTCGAACGTAAAAGCTGTTTAATACAAAAATAATTAAGAGTTTTTAATTCAGATACCAAACGCATTTTTTGTGTTTGGTATTTTTTTTGCCTACAAATCCTAAGGACCCTTCATGCCACAGTTTATTGCCCTCACCTCTAAAGGTTTAAGACCTGTTTTAAAAAAAGAACTCCAGGACCTAAACTTTAAAGTTTTAAAAGAAACTGGTGAAGGTGTCCTTTTTGATGGGAGCTGGAATGAAGCTATTCGCGCCAACCACGAGCTCAGGACTTGCACCCGGATACTTAAGCCTGTGGCTGACTTTCAAGTCTATAACGCCGACGAGCTTTATAATCATTGCAAAAAAATAGATTTCACTAAATTTTTTGATGTAGATCAGACTTTTGCTATTAAGGTGAAAGGTCAAAGTCCTTTTTTCAATAATACACTTTATGCTGCTCAACTTATGAAAGATGCCATTGTGGATCAATTTCAAAAAAAGTACCAAAAGCGCCCCAATGTGAATAAAGAGAAACCTGCCATTGAGTTTTACTGCCGGCTTCAAGACACTCAAGTTTCTATTAGCTTGAATACATCTGGAACAAGCTTAACCCATCATGGATATAGAGACCAAAGTGTTCACGCTCCTATTCGAGAGCATATTGCTGCCGCCTTATTAAAACATGCTGGAATTGAAGACTATGACTTAGTTTGGGATCCCATGTGTGGTTCTGGAACATTTATTTATGAGGCCCATGAAATTTTAAACGATAATTTTATACCTAGAGATCTTCCTATTTATAAATGGAAACATTTAAAACAAATGGACTTGAAATCTCCAGAAAAAAAACACAAGGCCCCGTTAGATCATTATTACCTTGCCAGCGACGTCCATCCTGAATCTGTTGCCGCAGCCAAAACGAACCTGGATCCTATTAGAAGCTCACACCTAAAAATTCGCCAAGGTGATTTTGAAGATGTTCCCTTTGATAAACTCGATCTTAAATTTAAAAAAGGACTCCTTGTCATTAACCCACCTTATGCAGAAAGGCTAGGTGAAATTGAAAAGTTAAAACCCACCTATAAAAGATTGGGTGATTTTATGAAACAAAGGCTTAAAGGCTGGGATGTTTGGATCGTTTCTGGTCAGGCACAGCTGACAAAAGAGCTTCGATTAAAATCCGATCGCCAGCTCAATTTTGATAATGGTGGGATTTCTTGTCGGTGGCTTCGTTACTCTATGTACTAGAGACTAAGTCCCTCGCGGGACTCGTCATAGTTTCAAGCTCTAGATCTAAAAAGGTTTCACTGTAATGACATAAACAGTTAGGACAGCTAGAAAGCTGTAGAACAAGATCACAATTCTTGGTGACCAAAGTTTTGCAAAAAATGGAGACATGCTGAACATGATCCAAACAAAGACCTTGTAATAAAACCAAAGTGGCCATGGATGAATTTTAAGTTTAGCCATCATTCCAAATCCAGCCACAAAAACAACCAGAGCTGCAATTCCGTTTAAGGCCGCAAGAAGTTTTCGAGTGCCTCGCTGTTGAGGGTCAAAGGTGTTTTTTGGAATAAAACATAGGGCACCCAAGCTCATCATTAAAATGAAAAGTCCTGACAAATGGAGCATTTTATAAAAGCTTAAGCTTAACATCACTGATCCTCCACCATGACAATAGGGGGGAATATTTGACTTGTCCATGTGCATACAGAAAATTATGACATGTGTTGACGTTCTGCCTTAAGACTAAGAGTCTATTTCATTAATTATTTATTAACGAACATAAGGAGAAGATATGATAATACAGATTGGTTTAATTGCTCCAGCAATTGGAGCTGTTGGACTTTTAATAGCTTTAATGACTTACATGAACCTATTAAAACTCCCTGTCGGTACAGAAAAAATGAAAAGCATCGGTGAAGAAATTCACAAAGGGGCTATGAGTTTTCTCAAGGCCGAGTACAAGCTTTTAGTTTTTTTCGTTATTGGTATCGCTCTACTTCTTCTTTGGCGCTTTGGAGTTCCAACTACAGCCGCTTTTATTACTGGTGCTTTTTGTTCAGGTTTGGCTGGATTTTTAGGGATGAAAGCCGCCACTAGGACTAATGTTCGTACGGCCGCTGCCGCTAAAGACCACGGTGAAGGTAAAGCTCTCCTTACTGCCTTCCAAGGTGGAGCTGTGATGGGGCTTTGTGTGGCCAGTCTTGGCTTAATTGGTCTTGGTATTTTCTTTCATTTCTATGGACAGTATGTAGCCACTGTTGGAGTCATTTCCGGATTTTCAATGGGAGCCTCTTCAATTGCTCTTTTTGCTCGTGTTGGTGGAGGTATTTTTACCAAAGCTGCAGATGTGGGCGCTGATCTCGTTGGAAAAATCGAAGCTGGAATTCCAGAAGATGATCCTAGAAACCCAGGAGTGATTGCCGATAATGTGGGTGACAATGTGGGTGATGTTGCAGGAATGGGTGCTGATATTTTTGAGTCCTATGTTGGAGCCATGGTGGCCTCTGTGGCCATTGCCGCCACCTTAGGTGCTGCTCAAGTCGGGGAACTGTTTACAGGGGAAAATGGACGCTTAATGCTTATGAGCCTTCCTCTGACACTTTCAGTATTGGGTTTAATATCTTCTATCATTGGTATTCAGGGGATGAATATTTTTAAAAAAATGCACCCCGCCCATGCTCTTAACATGTCTGTAATTTCAGCCACTGTGATCTTTCTGGCGCTAGCCTTGAGCGTGATGATGAGCTTTGGATATTCATTAAATCTTTTTTGGGCCATTGTTGCCGGTTCACTGGCAGGTTTAGCCATTGGACACATCACTGAATACTATACAGCTAAGGGCCCTGTCTTTAAAATTG
This sequence comes from uncultured Bdellovibrionales bacterium, assembly GCA_937936325.1. Taxonomy (GTDB): domain Bacteria; phylum Bdellovibrionota; class Bdellovibrionia; order Bdellovibrionales; family UBA1609; genus CALGWV01. Next base: position 32,466 of record CALGWV010000077.1, read on the forward strand.
TAGAAGCTTCAAAAACAGGACCTGCCACAAACATCATTCAAGGTATTGCTGTAGGTTTAGAATCTTGCGCTTTACCTCTCCTTGTTATCTGTCTTGCCATTTATGCCTCTTTCACTTTTGGTGGACTTTACGGGATCGCAATGTCAGCCGTGGGAATGTTGGCCACAGTGGGTGTCACTATGTCTGTAGATGCCTATGGACCTGTTGCTGATAACGCTGGTGGTATCTCTGAAATGGCTGGACTTGGACCTGAAGTTCGTAAAATTACTGATGGCTTAGATGCTATCGGAAATACAACTGCTGCCATTGGAAAAGGTTTTGCTGTTGGATCTGCAGCCTTAACGGCCTTGGCTCTTTTTGTTGCTTATGGACAGAGCATTGATTTTGTTAGAGCTCAAAATAACCTTCCTCCCATTGTGATTGATATTTTAAACCCGCATGTTGTGATCGGTCTTTTTATTGGAGCTGTTATTCCTCTCCTTGCTGGAGCCATGACTATGACTTCTGTGGGTAAAGCTGCGGCACAAATGGTCACTGAAATTCGTCGTCAGTTTAAAGAAATCCCAGGACTCCTTGAGGGAACGGGAAAACCAGACACAGTAAGGTGTGTGGAAATTTCAACTAATGCGGCCTTAAAAGAAATGATCCCACCAGGAGTTTTAGCTGCAGCGTCTCCGGTAGTTGTAGGATTCTTGCTAGGACCTGCTTCACTTGGTGGAATGTTAGCTGGAGCCACTCTAGTTGGTGTTGTTCTCGCTCTTTTTATGTCTAATGCTGGTGGTGCTTGGGATAACGCAAAAAAAGCCATTGAAAAAGGCGATGCCAAAGGACTCAGCAAAGGAAGCGTGGCTCATAATGCTGCCGTAGTTGGTGATACTGTTGGAGATCCCTTCAAAGATACAACTGGACCTGCCATGAATATTCTTATTAAATTAATGTCTATTGTGGCTCTTATCATTGCTCCATTGATTGCCCTAATTTAAAAAATTAGATTAAAAATCGATACCTTAGGAAAGCCAGACTCTTCATCCAGTCTGGCTTTTTTTACTTTTAATACCTGCTCCTTTATTTTATCGTCAATAAATTTTATTCTTAGGCCTATGTCTTCCAATAATGGAGGGTGAGAATTTAAGGAGTTAAATTATGGGTTTTTTCGATTTTATATCTGAAAAAGGAGCACAGCTTTTTGGAATCGGTACTGCAAACGCTGATGAAAAAGCAAATAATATTGTTGAGTATGTTAACAAATTCAATTTTCCAGTTGAAAACTTACTCGTAAACGTAGAAGGCGACACCGCTGTTGTCACTGGAACTACAGATGAAACAGACACAGCAGAAAGAGTCATACTGGCAGTCGGAAACGTTGAAGGAATATCTAAAGTTGATGACCAAATCACTGTGAGAAACCCTGCTGGACAAACTCGTTTTTACACTGTTAAAAGTGGTGATTCATTATCTAAAATTTCAAAAGAATTTTACGGGGACCCTATGAAATACCCTGTGATTTTTGAGGCCAACAAACCTATGCTGACTCATCCAGATAAAATATACCCTGGACAAGCACTTAGAATTCCATTTGAACATTAATTTTGTATCTTATTCAACAACTACTCTATTTAAGGTTAGTAGTTGTTGACTGACCAATAATGATGATTATTTAGGGTGTGTCGACAATTCATCTAGCTACTCCGACCTCGAGATCCTGTAATTTTGAACTGTGCTCAAGAATTTTTTAATCAAAGTGGCCTTAGCCACGTTTCACAAAAAATTCTCTGCGCTCAACTCAAAATTTTTGGCTTTCGAGCTCTCGCTATGCCAGATGAATTGTCAACACACCCTAAAGAAACAAAAACCTGTCAAAAACTTAACATTAACCTGTTCCATGACTTTAAACTCCTTCTCTTAAATGTTTTTTGCTTTATTTTTAATCAAAAAGTGATCCGCAATTTTCATTTGCTATCTTTAAATATTTTAGAGATGAGCTTCTCAACTCACACAGGCCATTTCTTAGCACCAAACACTCATGGAATGATATAGAGCTACAGCTCATGATATCAGCCATAAAAAATATTTATCATATAGCATGAATATATCAATTATATCTATTCGTTTAAATAATACATTCTAATGGTAATACTCCCATTTTTAGGAGTGAGAATGAGTAGAGCTATCCTGCTTGTTTAAGTTTCATGGATGGAGTAACTCCACCCAAGGCCATACTAGGTCTGTTATTATTATATTGCCAAAGCCACTGAGTGACATAAATTTGAGCTTGATCCAAACTCTCAAATACATTCTGGTTCAGAAGCTCTCCTCTCATCGTTCGGTTAAACCTCTCAACATAGGCATTTTGCTGAGGATTTCCTGGCTGGATAAATATCAACTCAATGTTTCGATCTTCGGCCCACTTCTGAAAAGCTACGCTTATCATCTCAGGTCCATTATCACAGCGAATTTTGTCGGGCTTTCCTTTTTGCTCAATCATTTGATCAAGCTCTCTTGTAATTCTTTGACCGAGAAGTGAAAAATCAACTGCTGAGCCTACAGCCTCACGATTAAAATCATCAAGCACATTAAAAACTCGGAAATTTCGTCCACATAAAAGTTGATCATGCATAAAGTCTATCGACCAGGTCTCACAGGCCTTTTGAGGCACTTCAAGCATTTCAGGGATAAGTCTCAAAATTCTTTTTTTAGGCTTTATACGGAGGTTTAGCTCTAATTCACAATAAATCCTATAAACACGTTTATGATTAAATTTCACCCCCAATACATTTCTCATATGCAAAAAACATAGTTTAAAACCCCAATACTTATGCTCTTTGGTCAGATCTAAAAGTTTATCAGCAATAACCTGATTGTCATCGTCATTTTTCTGCTCGTAGTAAAAGCAACTCTGACTGATACCAAAAGCAGCACAGCTAAGACGAATAGAAACACCTTGAGCTTTTACAGCTTGTTTGGCCATCTTCTTCCGTGAAGATGGCTTTACCACTTTTTTTCTAGGGCCTCCTGGACGATCTCAGCTTTAATGCGTTCTTCAGCATACATTTTCTCAAGACGCTTGTTCTCTGCTCGTAGAGCTCGAACCTCGACCATGAGTGAAGCATCCATACCAGAGTATTTTGAGCGCCATTTGTAAAAAGTAGCATTGCTAATGTTGTGGGTGCGACACAGCTCTGTCACAGGGGTTCCAGTTTCTGCTTGCTTGAGTATCGATAATATCTGAGCATCTGTGAATTTTGACTTTTTCATCCTGTTTCTCCTTGTGAAGTCTTACAGGATCTCTCTACTTTTAAACACTTCTTTTTTGTGGGGGTATTACCGGGACAGACTCTAGAGAGCACTGACGTTTCGTTAAGTCATTAAAAAAACGACCTCAAGTCAAAACTAAAGTGGATGCTGCCAAAATAATCCCGACTTAGTTACGACTCAAACCTTCACTTCATTTTGTCTGTATACTCTTTACTTTCTCGTGAGCTCATTTTTTCGTTTACCTTAAAGAAACGTCAATACACCCTAGCATTTAGATAACATAATAATTAAACTTCATTTTTCTTTTGGCGAAGGTTTACCATGATATCTTCAAGAGCATACGTTTGGCAGGAGAGTCTTTCATTTTTCTTTTTTTTACGGCCTTTCCAAAACTCTGACTCAATGGAAGTCTCTTTAGAAACTTCTCCAGATAAAATAAAAACATGACATGTCCCACAAGAGGCGTTACCTCCACACGAAGACGCAATTTCTATCTCTTTATCTTGAATTATTTCTAATATAGGCTTTGTTAAAGAGGCTTCAAGTTTTATTTTTTTCATTGAGAAACAACTATATAGACACTAGCGCGCTTTAGTGAAATAGAGTCTATTTGATTTTAAAGTATTTTTTAAATTTCTAAACCCATACTTACCATACTTAACTTCAATATTTTCTGAATCAGAAAAATTGAGAATCATCTTTTTTTGGGCACTTAAAGTGATTTCTTTTTTAGCTTCTAAAGTGTAATTTTTACTCTTTGCATCTTCATCTAGCTGCACGGAAAAACTTGCTGCCTCTACAGCCCTTACAGAAACTCTTAAATTATTCAAACCAATATACTGAGTCTTAGATTGAATTAACTCTGTTTTCTCCCTCGAAGTATTTGATGAACTTAAACCTTCAGCAACTTCACCCATTTTATTTTCTAATTCCGGCTTCAAATCTAAAATTAGACTCTTGTCTGCAACTGTCTCTGGGACTACTTTTAAGGTTTCAGTCTCTATCTTTAACGAAGATCCTCGCTCCAAAGTTTTACTCTCTATTGGAGATACTGGAGTTTTAATTTTAGAAGTAAAACTAGAGTTTAAAATCTCAGGCGTAAAAAAATACACCAATCCTATAACGACGGCCAAGCCACCTAAGACCAAAAGAGGCAAAGTTCGATTTGAAAAAGTCACAAACGATGGGCTCTCAATAGGTTTTTCCTCAGGCACTTCACGGTTGGTAGGCTGCTGGAAGGGATCTAGCTCTTCAGATATAAATACGTTGAAGGAATGAACTAGAGGCTCAGGTTCTATTTTTAAAAGCTCTGAGTAACTTCTTATAAAGCCTTTGACATAGACTGGGCTTGGCAACGAATCATTGTCCTCTTCCTCTATCGCCCTCAATATTGTTTTGCTTATTTTTAAATGGTTAGATATCTGCTCAATACTTAGATTTTTTTTCTGTCTTTCAATTCTTAATGTTGAACCAAACGAGTCCATGTTTATCCTTCGAGGTTAATGAGAGCCTAAAATTCTATCTATTAATTTTTTTCTTTAAAACAATCAATGCTTTTTGAGCTTTAAGTTTATCATCAGTGGCCACACAAAATTGGGAGGCCCGATTTAATAACACAAAAGATTTTTTAATTTTTTTGTTTTTATAATAAGATTTTGATAAATGATAATTAGCACCACAGTGATTTTTATCTTGAGTTAGAATTTTTTTAAAATATCTTTCAGATTCTTCTAACCTTCCAAGAGGTCCAGCAGACAAAGCCAATAAATAATGACTTTCTATAGGCTTAGGGTATGTAAGGTCTACAACGGATTTTCTTGCTAAACGATAAGCTAGCTTATGCTGCTTTAAGCTTAAAAGTGTTTTAATAAAGTTGTTTCTAATCTCAGTACTCGTCGCATTTATTTCCAGAGCTGATTGAAAATATTTTACAGCTTGACGATAAGCTCGTCTTTCCATCAGTGCTAATGCCATTTGGTGATGAATATCTTCGTTTAGAGGATCTAAAAGAAGAGCTTTTTTAAGCTCAGTTAAAGCTTCAGGGTTTCGATTAGACTGCAGAAGACTTTGAGCCAAATCAAGATGATGCCTGGCTGTTTTAGCTTGGTCTTTTTTAGAAGAGGCTGAATCTATACTGGCACAGCCTAGAAATAACTGCATTGTCACAAAGGAGCTAAAAATAAAAGCTAGCTTTTTCCCATATTCCATAAATTATCCCCCTCAGAATTTGGAGCATACAGTTTTCAAAAGGTATTTTTAAAAGTATATACGTAAAAAAAGGTTTATTGTAGTGCACGCACCTGTATTGAGCTTACTTTAGATTATGAACACTCGTGTTGCACAGCGATCTTTTTGATCAAATTACTTTGAGAATTTGAATACTTCGCAGTGCTCATTTGAATAGGAACAACTCTGATTTATGAATTCTGTTTGGTTGCAGAAAGAGTGAAGGAGTTTTTAGTAGTTACCTTAATAAGAGGTCGATAGGGCCTTTTTGGCTTTATTGATCTGGTCTTGAAGACCTAAATGGTAAACTTGAGTTTGAGTCAGGTTTTTTTGGCCTGAGGTGGTATTGCTGATGATCAAAACAACTTTCTTATACAAGGTTGAAACTTCCATAATTTCTTTATGTTCACCATCAATGAACTTTGCTCTTTTTTTAGATAACTCTATATATTGATTCTGGTTATTTTTGCCTAGCCACCGAATCTCAATGCTCTCGACATAAGAGTTATCTTTAACGCTCACCTTTGCTTCAATTGTCTCCGAAGAAGCTGACGAAGTCAGCTTAGTCATGTCAATTCTAAAGGGAGACTTCATTTTTGAAGCTAAGTAAGATTTTTGTTTTTCAAAATTTCTATTGGACTGTGAACATGCACTAATAAAAAGTGAAAGTGAGACTAAGACTATAAACTTGAACATAAACCACTCCCCGAAATCTCCAAACTATATTCTACCACAGCTTGAAGATCTGTTAGCCCTGCAACATGAATATTGACCATATAGTTCCCAGGCTCTAAAGCCCCAATATATACAGTTTCCGACTCCAAATCCAAGGGTGCGGCCGATATATTATCCCCTTGAGATAGCCCAACAATATTTGATAAATCTCCGAGCCTATAATTTTCGCTTAAAAGGTATAAATCTAAATCTACCTTTCCACCAGAAGTGGTTTTGTGGTTCAACCTTAAAGTCAAAGGGCCACCTGTATGAGTATATAGCTTAAAATCATTGTTCTGGAGTAAATGAGCCTGACTGAATTGCCCTGTATTATTTTCAAAAAATGGGGCTTCCATATTGAAAGTTTCAGATGTGATACAACTTGAAAGCCTTTGGCCATATTGTTCACGATCAGTGAGCTGATACTCTTGGGACCTCAATGTGGAGAGGTCATTTTCAGGTGTTGGATTGGGGTTGAGTTCTTGTTGGAATTGATGAAAGAGACTCATCGACTGAAATACAGAATCCACTTTTCCAAAAGCTTGATCTCCTGTCAGAATAGACCAAAAATTTAAAAATCCACCTTTTGTAAACTGATCGCCCACTTCAAAAGGGGTGTCATCATGATAATCCCAAAGTAATCTAGCCACACTAAACTCTCTAAATTCACCCTCACCTGGTAGTACGGGAATATCATTTTCTTGATTCTCAAGAGAGAAGTCCGCTACTAAAGACTGGTTACCCTGTGAATTTCCAATTGTATCTAGCACTCTATTTACTCCAAGAATAGCTCCTTGAAAAAACTGTGCGGCCCCTTCACTCCAAGCCAGCCTCGGGTCAATGATCTCATTCCCACTATGTTGTCCACCTTGTTGGGCCAAAACACCAGTGCTATGTTCAATAAAATGAAAGTATTCATGGAGAATTATGGATTCGTCAAAATGGTCTGTATCTGAGAAATTAACATCTCCATCGACACCGCCAAGTATGAAAAGTCTTGTGGTACCTGGAACATTAAAAGATAGAATAATATTTTGAGAATAATACACACCGGGATTAAAACCCTTTTCCCAAAAAACTTCTACTTTAGGAAGTCCCGTAGAAACATCCATACAATTAAAAAAACAACCTGAAGTTTGAGCCTTTAAGAATTCATTGGCTTTAAGAAGGGTATCCAGAATACTAAAAGCCCCGGCCTCAAGACTTCCAGTCGCTGGAGCTACAAGATTCCGTGTAACAGCACCAGATTGGCTCACAAAGCTCTGTTTAATCTCATAAACATAGTTAGTGTCAGGAGATAACATGACACTGGCTTTTAAATAATTATTGAAAGATCTTGAATAAACCCGAACCTCATAAGATGTATTCAGAGCCGGAAGCTCTAGATCAAAATTCCCATTTTGATCTGTCTCTCCACACTGCACCTGTTGATTTGTGGCTAAATTGAACACACGTACTTCTGCATGCCGAATGGGTTTTGTCTGACTAGAAACATCGCCCAAGCCTTTAGTGCTGGCAGTATAAACCAATGGGCGAAACTGAAAACTCGCCAAACCTGTAATGCGAGCCCCTGTTCCAAAGCTAGCATTAGGTAACTGGCAGTAAGTGGCTTCAGCAGGGCCCTGGGCATAAAGAGTGGTTCTAGAATTTAAAGAGTCCAGAACATTGTTGCTGACAAAAAAGCTGCCGCACGAAGTGAGCAAAAAAAATACAGAAATTTTGACGACCATGGAACGCCACAAATTTTGTCCATTATATATAAGGACAGAATTTGCATTAATATAGGTTCGTAGGGACTTCACAAAAAAATATTTCACAATTATTATTCGGTATATTTGAAAAATAATCTAGAGAAAACTCAAGCTTGTTGTATCAAACTCATACAATGGAATTTAAACTTAAGGAGTGAAGTCACTAGGGCATGTACCAAATTCGACATATTGGCTTAAAAATTTTAAATCCTATTCAAAGTAAATGAGCAGAGCCGAAAGAGTTTTTTTTGCGATGAGCCTACTTAAACATTTGTGAGGGCAAGCATCGCTTAGTTTGGACATGAGCTGGGTTTTTTAGCGCTTTATCGAATTTGGGACACGCCGAACAACACTGAGGACTTCAAAACATGGGTTTGAAGTCCTTAAGTTATAAAAACGATCTGTAAAGGCAGGAAAAATTGGAAGTAGGACAAAATAGTGACATTATCGTTGCAGGCCTGAGATACCATCTTCAGACTCAAGATTTGGGTCATTTAAAAGCTGAAGTCATCAGCCAGGTCTTTTTAAAAGGACAGATCGTAAAGACCATTTCCGTCCCATACCCTAAGGCAACCTCTCAGAATCAAATTTTAAGTTTAGTCAGCATACAGCACAACGAGATTAAATCTCTCATACTTAGTGGAGTCCTTTCATGAGCCTTGAAGTAAAACATCTGTACAAAAGCTTTCCCTCTGGAAAAAACATTCTAAATGGTGCTAAATTTAAAGTTGAAAAAGGCTCTTTTACTTTTATTCAGGGTGAGTCTGGCGCAGGGAAAACCACACTTTTTAGAATGCTCGCAGGCCTTATTAAACCTTCAGCAGGGCAAGTTTGGGTCGGAGGACAAAGATTAAGATTTGACAGTGAATATAGCCTCATGAAACACCGCCAAAGACTTGGGTTAGTATTTCAAGATTTTAAACTCTTAAACCACAGAAGCGTTCTTGAAAATATCTCCCTACCACTTTTAAACGTATCTGAAAAATCGAAACTTCAAGATAGAGTTCATAAAATGATTGATGAACTCAACTTAAAAGATGCCGCCGAACAAAAAGTCTCTACACTCTCAGGTGGACAAATGCAAAGAGTGGCTTTAGCAAGAGCCTTGATTCATGATCCAGATTATATTTTGGCAGATGAGCCCACAGGTAACTTAGATGCTAAACATAGTGAAATAGTTATTGAACTCCTCCATGAAGCAAGCCAAAGAGGCAAGACTGTTATGGTCGTGAGCCATGACAATGAAATGATCCATATGTTTGGTGGAGAAATTTTAACGTTAAAGGAGGGGCAAGTTGAAAACCAAGTTTATTATTAACGAAATCTACCAAAAATTGTTTCGACATAGTCTCCAGTCCTTGATTTATATTTGTGTTTTTATGACATTATTCTTAATACTAGGTTTTTTTTGGATGGGTCTTTCTCATGTGGATAAAATTTACCTCAATTGGATTGGAAACGACCATAGCATTGTAGAAATAAAAAAAAACACCTCACAAGTTGAAGTAGAAAAGTTAAAAGACAAACTCACAAAACTCCTCTCTGCTAAAGTAGAAATCCAAGACTCGAAGAAAAACATTGAAAGACTCAAAGAAAAAAATAAAAATTTTAAAATACTTGCAAAAGATTTGGACATAGACCTTTCACAAATTTTACCAACAACACTTAAAGTGAGCTTTCAATCTTCAGGAAATGTAGAAAAAGAATTAGATTCATTTAAGAAGCTTAAGGAATTTACTCGAAGTGACGCCAGAGTTTCTCAAATTTATTTGCCAGAAAGCCATCTGAGGTCGCTATCAAACTTCTATAGAAGTTATAAAAATTGGGGTTTTAGTTTTCTAATTTGGGTATGTTTTACAGTAGTTATCATACACAGCCTGCTCGTTTCACATTTACTCACACTTCACAAAAAAGAAATGAACATCTACAAGCTCCTCGGCATTAGCCCTATTTTAGTCCAAGTCCCATACCTAATCTATACTTTTTTACTGAGCTTAATTTCTTTTTTAGCGGCTCTAAGTATAATAATATTAGCCCAAATTTATGTTAAAAAAGCTCAATTTAGCATCGAAATTGATTTCGAAACCAAGGATTATCTTTTATTTTTTATTCTTATCCAATCTGTCTCACTCATTATCAGCGCTTTTATTACAAGATATTATCTTCTAGAATTATCTGATGAGTAGAATTTGTCTCCATTTTTTAATACTGATCTTTTCTTTTACTTGCTATGGAAACAGTCTCAGTCAAAAACGCAGAACTGTTTCAAAACACAAAGCATTAATTAAAAATCATTTTAAAAAAATAAATTCGACTACAGGTTTCTTAGAAAGTCTCGACTTGAAAAAAAAAGAACTCAAAAAAGAAATTGGTGCTCTTACGTCAAAGCAGGATCTCTCACGAAAAAAGCTCAAAAAATTGCTTCCTTTATACATTTTTAATGTCTATCGACAA
>CALGWV010000078.1 GCA_937936325.1 uncultured Bdellovibrionales bacterium
GTCTTTCATGTATCTTGGCAGTTTTAAACTCAACTCAGGCCTCAAGGCCGCTGGAATCAGAAGCAGAAAACTGAATCAGGTTATAGAAACAGACACCCAGTTTTTTTATTCATGAAGCTCATCTGGGCAGATAAACAGATCGCTGAGCTCTTGTCTGGTTCTACTGTTCCGCGCTCTGAAAGCTCAGGCAGAGACTGAATTCTCAGGTTAAAACTAGCTAATGGCGAAGTCCCTTTATCAAAAATGCAAACAGCTACCAATCAAAGGATCTGCTCGGGATCAACTTTTAAGAGCGAGCCTCAGTATCTGTCTTAATTTAGCTGAAGGAAGTGCAAAGCAAACTGATAAAGAGAGAAGGCGATATTACTTCATAGCACGTGGCTCGCTTAAGAGAAGTTTACTGTTTATTAGAGTTAGAAAATTTTGAAACTTTAATCTCAGATACTGATCAGCTGGGTGCCAGTCTCTATAAACTAACTCAGTCAATCTGCCACTGAAGCCTGGGGGCCTTGGGGCCTGGATTGTTCCTTGAACCCCCAATTTTAGAAGAGAACCCAAAGTTTAGGATGATAGAGGTCTGTATATCTTTTCATGTCATCAGCAAATACATCTGGAGAAGCTGCAAATATAGGGTTTAAAGATTAGTTAGGCGAGTTAGTTGACGGGTTCGGTGTCTCAGCCAGTACAAGAGTGTTATAATAATCATTTGCGAACAACAAAGATGTGCTCTAAATTATCGTGATATTTAAAAGTAACAATTTCATTTAGATCCTCAATTTTATAAAAGTGATGCTGTTTCCAGGAAGCTATCCTGTTTTTTGGAAAAACTCAAATTTCTTTGTATATTTGATCTGAGAGTCTAATTCATAGGTTTTACTGACTTGGAGGGTTCCCATGATGAGTAGAAGTCGCTTCTTTCATAAAAAAATGTGCTAGAATTATTGGACATTTATTTAAGGAGGAATTGATGAGGTATTTAGGTCTATTAATTTGGGTTTCTCTATCAGGTACAGTGGCTTCCGGAGCTTTGCCAAAAGCGAATGAAACTCTGCTGACAGAAGAGACTTTAAAAACAAAACAGACATTTCATGTGAATACTAAGACTGTTATTGTCAATGGGATGGCATGCCCATTTTGCATCAGAAGTATTGAAAAAAAATTGAAAGAAAACTCAGAAGTTAAAGATGTTAAAATTGATATGGATACTAAAAAAGTTATCATTACTTTTCATGAAGGCAAAAGCATAAAGAACTCACGTATCAAAAAAATCATAGGCTCAGCAGGAGTTGCAGCCGTATCGATTACTGATGGTGATGGAGAGGTGAAGCTTGCGGACAAATTCGATAAAGAGAAAACAAAGCCCCTTCAAGGCCTCAAGATTGAAAAATAGAATTAAAGATAAAAGCTTACTTTTATCTTATCTTTCGTTGTTCACATCTTTTGGAACTATTTTTTGTTGCGCACTTCCGGCCCTTTTAGTGTCGATAGGGATGGGCGCCATATTTGCAGGTTTGGTGGGAGCTTTCCCTCAAATTCTTTGGCTTTCAGAAAACAAAACCTGGGTCTTTGGATTGAGTGCAGTCTTGATGCTGCTTTCAGCGACTCTATTGTATCTCAATCGAAATGCACCTTGCCCCGTTGACCCTGCTCAAGCTCGTGCTTGTGCACAAAGCCGTAAGTGGTCCATACGTATAGTTATATTCTCTGTATTGCTATGGGTGATTGGATTTCTTTTTGCCTATTTGCTGCCATACTTTTTATTTTGAGACTCCTTTATTTGTGCTTCTATTTGAGTAAAGTATTTATTCAAATCAGGTATCGAGAGACTTAAGTTAACAAATCTAATTTACTTTTTTGGAGCTTTGAAATCTGTTGTAAATATTTTAAGTAGCTTTCATTTTTTTGAGTTGCTAATTTAATGAACAATGACAGCAGCACTTTTTTATGGATTTCAGTTCTTTTAGTTTCTTTGATTCCAAGCTATATATCTTATAAAGCCGAGAATTGTTTTTAAAAGTATACTCAAAGGACTTTTACGGTTCTGCTCTTTATTAATCATAATGAGTTACCTAGTGGGAAGCTTCGGGCTAGTGCAGGATTTTTCTATGTTTCCTCCTTTTTTCTTTTGTTACCCCTCATAATATTTATTCTACTGTTTTTGATGAGAATCTCATATGCAGAGCTTATTGTTGAAAAAAATCATCAATTTATTTTTTGATAGGTTTTAAGTCCTTTCGTTTTCTGCCAAAGGTTTTTTGGACCTGTCCTATCGTGAGTCTTTAATCCCTGTTCAAATGACTTATCATGGGCGCAACTTTGATGTGCTTGTAGCTAATACTGCAACTGTAGTCTTAGTTGTAAAAAAGCGGGTTCCTATAACTCCTAAGAAACTGGGTATCCTATTTAGTTTTTTTGGCCTTGGATTATATGTCCAATATAAAAGATGCTTAAGCAATGAGGGTGGAATGAGTATACATCAAGAATTGTTAACACTTGGCTCAAAGTTGCATGGTATCTATTTTAAAGCCAGTCACAAAACTTAAGTTTTGGGCCCCTTTATATCTTGGGTCATCCTTGGGCTATCTGTCTGAAATAGGAAAAGAGTTTTTCCTATTTTCAAATTCTTTCACTAAGTCTGAGCAGGTCTCTCTCAATGATGCCAAATTGGGACTGATCTTGTGTAAGAGTCAAATTTTAATAAATACAAATGGAGATTTTAGATTTGCATACTCATTTAAAAGAGTCTACGAGTTGATATGTAAATTGCTTTGTGTAGTTCTCAACTCATAGGAGAGTCATGATGAAATTAGGATTTATTATATATGTTTGTTTAAGCCTAAGTCTACTTTCTAGTGTTCGAGGGGCCGAAGAACAAGAAGGTGGAAAGCTGAAGTTATTTGTTGAAGTGACGGATAATTATCGGCAAAAAGCTTATCCCTCAAAACATGAATTATTACACGCCAATCGTTTTATACCAAGTACATCTCAAATAAGCGCAGATCGAAAACGAGAAGACATGGGTTTTCAAATTGCTCCAGGTACTTATGAAGTGAGAAGCATGAGTGAGCACGAGACCGAGAGGAGCTGTCCTTCAGGTCATGAAATGTCAGAAAGAGGACGTATTAAGATTGCTATCAAAGTAGTTGAAATTATCCTCTCTGAAGAACGAACAGCTTGGATTGTTCAATCCTATAAAAGGGAAGTCTCTAGGTATTGTAAAGTAAAACCAGGCTAGAAAAAAATGGTTGCGAAACCGGAAGCTCTGTAACCCCCTAATTTTACAGGTTTTTCGAAAGAGCAAGTAGGCAGAAATAGGCATCTCTCTTGTCTAAGTGCCAAGAGAGATAAATTTTCAAACTTCACGCATAGTTAGCAAATAACTGCGCTCGCGAATCTTGAAAAATATAGGTTAAATATTTCTATTTGTTTCGAAGTTTATGCTATTTGAAAGACGTTATCTCTTGCCCTAGCAATTTTATAACCCAAAGAGTTGGTCATTCCTTTAATGTTCAGTCCAGCTCTTCTGTTATACTCATCAGTAGTCGACATTTTGCTGTGTCCAACTATGGCCATTACAGCAGTAATCGCAACTCCTTGAGAGAGCATGTTAGTGATAAAGGTTGCTCTAAGATCGTGAAACTTTATTGGGGTAATTCCAATAAGTTCGCAAAAGTATCTTAATGGCTTGGCTTGTTCTCCATGTCTCCAATCTCTAAGTCTAGGCAACAATAAGTCATCAAAAACAAGATATTCTTTTCTAGTTTTAGAGCTGTCAGCCCACTGCCAAAGCTTTTCTTTAAATCCCCCCTTAGAGACTAAATTCTTTAAAAAAGGTTTAAAGCTATCAGAAATTGGAACCACTCTATTTTTATTATTCTTTGTAGAGTGCAAACCATCTCTAGAGGTATGTTGTTTATTTACATGAATGATTCCAGACTCAAAATCAATATCTGAAATTCTTAGCGCGTACATTTCTCCAGACCTCATACCGGTAAATAGAGCAAAAGTCCAAAGAGGATAAAAAGCATGGTTGCATGTTTTGCCCTCTAGTAAGAGCTTGTTTACTTCTTCTTGTGAGAGAACCAATTGCTTTGGAGCTGGGGCTTTTAGTTTTATACCCCTGGCAGGGTTTTTAGAAATTAGTCCTTCTTCAGCAGCTAACTCAAAAATTCGCTTTAATCTCCTCAGAGTAGATTTTTGCATTGCAACCGAGGCTCCTTTGGATGGAAGAATTTCAAAAATAAGATTGTGAACCTCATCTTTTGATATTTCAGCCAGATCTTTTGTATTCCATTCCTCAGGAATCCATTGCTTTAGTGTTTTGCCATAATTTTCTACTGTTGAGACTTTGTACTGTAACCTCATTTTTCTGAGACACTCTTCGTGCCACTTACTAAATGCCCAAACATCATTTTTAGTTGCAAGCCCCATTTCAAAAATAAGGGCTTGTTCAATTTGTACAGCTTTTTTCCTAGAAACAATTTTTTGTCGGTTTTCATCAAGACGTTTTCTTTTTTGAAATTTTCTTCCATTTGAGTAACGTCCACAAACATAAACTTCATAATATTTTCGGTTGTCTTTAATATAAGTTGAAATCATAAAATCTCCTTTTCGTTAAAGGAGAGATCTAGATCGTCAATCTTAAATTTAAGTCTGCCGCCAAATTTATAAGATTTTATCTGATCTCTATGAACTTTAATTCTTAGAGCGTTTTCAGAAATATCTAAGTATTTTGCAGCAGCCTTAGTAGACAACCACCCACTTGCTATTCGATTGTCAAAGAGCATGGATCTTAAATCCGAGCTATTTTGCTCACTTTCTTTTTTACTACGACTAACATGAAAGTTCAATTGTTTTCTTTTAACTTGACTCATCTATGACCTCTATTTTTAAAGGTGTTTGCGTGTTTTCAGAAATTGTTTTTTTATTTTTTCTTCTCCTCTTTTTAAGGTTTTTAGATACTCCTGCTATTTCGGGATTTTCATTTATAATCTCGTAAAAAGACTTTCTAAGCCCTTGGTTTTCAGCTTCTTTTGCTCTTTTTGAAAGTAGGTCAAATTTTAATGAAGTACTTAACTTTATATTTTCAATCCCAATTAAAGTTTTTTCTGAAACTATTTCTTCGCTTTGGCTCAAAATAGCATGACAAACTTCACTTAAAGACACTGTAATTAATCCTTTAAAGTTGTCTTGAATTTGTTTTTGCCAATTATTTAATTTCTTTTGTAAAGACTCATCAAAATATAATCTAAATGATGGTCTACTGTTTTGTTTTTTATTTCTGCTTAATGTTATTTTTTCTGTTT
>CALGWV010000079.1 GCA_937936325.1 uncultured Bdellovibrionales bacterium
TCTCAACCTGGCCGAAGGCTCAGGGAAAACAAGCATTAAAGATAGAAAAAGGTTTTATGAAATTGCACTGGCTTCTCACAGAGAAACACAGTGCTTGATAGAGCTCATAAATGATCAGAAACTGGCCGAAAAAGCCGATCACTTGGGCGCATGCCTGTTTCAACTGGTCCGAGTCCTGAAAGCTCAGGCAAGGGGCTGCCCCCCAATTTCAGAAGAGACCCCCTTTAGGACGTGTCCCAAAGAATAAAACATGGAGTATTGACCGCGCCCCCGTCCTGTTGTCATATAGTAGCTCGTTGTGGGGATGTAGCTCAGTTGGGAGAGCATCTGATTTGCATTCAGAAGGTCGCAGGTTCGATCCCTGTCATCTCCACCATTTCTTTCTCTGCTCACCGGCTCTACAAATGAAAAACGGCTCACTTTGAAACAATTAAGCTCCAGGAGCTTGTGAATCCCCCCTACATTGGTTAAGAATGAATCATGATCCAAATTACAGAATATGCCGCAAAAAAAATTAAAATCTTAAGGGAAGAAGAAAACTTATCTTCCGAGCACCACCTTCGCGTTAAAGTTGAAAAGGGCGGTTGCTCTGGCTTTAATTATAAGTTGGACTTTGATAAAATAAGACTTGAGAGCGATCAATCTATTCAAGCCTTTGAAACTGAAATTGTCATTGACCCCGACAGCCTACTTTATCTCATGGGTATGACCCTGGATTATGAAGGGGGTCTTAATGGCCAAGGTTTTGTGTTTTCGAACCCTAACGCCAAAGTGACATGCAGCTGTGGCAGTTCATTTGGCATCTAAATATTAAGCCCAAAAATTAAGTATGTGAAAAGCTACCCAGACCCGCAGATAAGCGGCGAGGGAAAACCCATTAAACCTGCTTCAACAGTGTCTAGTGCAGAAGTTCTCTCTTGAAGCCGACTCACCTGTAAACTGAAAAAGTATATTCTGAGCACGACGCTGGGTGAGTACACTTCATAGGGTTTCACCGCTACTTATCCAAGGATCTGGGAACTACTAAACACAAATTTAAAATGCTCCTGAGAAACCTCATGGGCTCTTACATTCGCTGTATACCCAAGCTCTAACAATAAACTTGAAATCTTTGGGGCTTTTGGATGAGACTTAAAAGAGTTTAGCATTTTTTTTCTGGGAAACATGAAACAAGTTTTTAAGAATTTCAAATACTTGTGAGCTTGAATCTCCCTCTCACCTATTTGATCAAAAAGTAAGACTTGGCTTTGCACTTTTGGAGCTGGCAAAAAAGACTCTGGGCTCACTCTCACTAAACTTCTAGTATTATAAAATGTCTTCACAAAAACAGAAAGAAACCCATACTCCGAGCTAGGAGTAACAGCCAAAATCTTGTCAGCCACTTCTTTTTGCATCATTAAAATCATTTTTTTTGGAGGATTCTGTTCACAAATCATATTAATGACTAGCGATGCTGAAATCTGATATGGAGTATTTGAAATTAAACCCCAGGGCTTTTTAGCACCAAATTTTTTTGAAAAATAGAATTTTAAAGCATCTGACTCAAAGACTTGTAACTTTTGTTCTTCCCAGTAATTGACCAATAAATTGTCGATTTCAACGACGAATTTAAAATTTTTACTTTCTATTAAAAGATCAGTTAAAGCCCCAAGACCTGGTCCAACCTCACACCATTTCAAGTCAGGGGTTTTTTCAAACTCTTGGAGCATCTTCTGAATCACAGAGTCGTTAATCAAAAAATTTTGCCCTAAACTTTTTTGTGATGTCCACCCCGTTTGAGCTCGGGCTTTATTGAGCCTCACTAATGCAGACTCAAACTTTAAGCTTGCCAAGACTTAAAGTCCTCCACATGGCTTCGTGGCGACGCCACCACGGTAGAATCAAAGATACCGCCCTCTAAGCGCCAGCAAGCCGCCCGGCCAATCATGGCTGCATTATCTGTGCAAAACTTCTGAGGAGGAATCACAAGCTCCTTAGAGTATTCCTGTGCAAGCTTCTTTGCATTGTTTCTTAAAAGTGTATTTGCACTCACACCCCCCACGATTGTGACTTGCCTTATCTCTGGAAATTCAACTATAGCGTTTTTCAATTTAAGCAAAAGAGCCTGGGTGATGGCTTTTTCAAAACTTGCACAAACATCTTGCTTCATAGCCTGAGACAAAGGAGTTTTTAAACTGGAAATTAATCTCAATGAAGCCGCTTTAACCCCTGAAAAACTGAAATTAAATTTATCTTTTCGAATTCCAATTGGGAAAGGATAAGCATCAGGATTCCCGTGACGTGCCAACTGATCGACATAAACTCCTCCAGGAAAATCTAAGTCTAAACTCTTAGCGAGCTTGTCCAGAGCCTCCCCTGCGGCATCATCTATACTTTTTCCTAATACACTATAACTTCCAGGGGCTTCAACAAGATAAAGCTGTGTATGCCCTCCGCTGACAGCTAAGCAGATATGTGGAAATAAAGGCTTAAAAATTGAACCTTCTTCTTCAGAAATCCAAGGAGACCAAATATGCCCCTCTAGATGGTTAATACCTATAATTTTTTTGCCATAAACCATGGCCAGAGTATTAGCTGTTACAGCTCCAACTATAAGAGCCCCCATTAACCCTGGACGGTTCGTCACAGCAATAACTGAAATATCATTTTCTAAACTTATAGACTGAGCCTCGAGAGCTTCATGAATCAAGGCCATTAATACTTCACTGTGAGCACGAGACGCGTCTTCTGGGACAACTCCCCCATACTTTTTATGGACTTTAATTTGATCTTTTGAAATTTGATAAACACAACGCCCCCCTTGTTCGAGAAGAGCTACAGAGGTATCATCACAACTGGTTTCAATGGCTAAAATCATCTCTACTTAGAGATTTTCCAAGCGGTACTTAGCATACCGAGCGGCCTTATGCCTTGGGTATTTTGTCATTGTAGATTTATAAAAAACCTTAGCGTCAGACACCATTCCAAGCTCTTGAAAGCAAACCCCAATTTTATAAACAGCTAAGGGGACATCTGGATCCTGAGAATTTTGAGTTCGAAAATTCTCAAAAGCTTCTATAGCATTTGCCCACTGTTTATCTTTGAAGTATTGCTCAGCTAAATCATATTCAGGGTGGCTTGAGGATCCATAAGGTGCTGTTTTTGGAGTGGTTTGGACTTCAATGGAGGAAGGGGCATCTTCAGGTTCTACGGACTCTGTATTCAACTTTGTTTCAGCTTGTTGCCCTAACAACTCTTTAAGCTTTTGCTGTTCTGAATAAAGATCCACCAGTGCCTGCTTAAGTTCATCAATCTCACCTTCTTTTTTAGCCATAAGCTCTGAGCTTTCTTCACTGTTTTTGAGGCTTAACTGTTGCTCTAGTGCTTCTACTCGCCCCAATAGGGCTCGGTTTTTTTCTTCATCTTCAAGAGCTTTCAGGGCTAGATCCTTTTGTCTTTTCTGCTCAGGTGAAAGCACATCAACTGGTGCTTTCATATCACTCGAGGGATTTAGCTGACTTCTTGTTTTAAGACAAGAAGTCAAAAATATAACTGAGCATAAACAAAAAACATAAATTGAGTTTTTCAAAAAATCTCTCCTTTTTCATTAAGTTTTAACCGAGCGCGCTCTTCGGCACGTTCTGAGTGCTTACGAGAACGGAAAAAAAAGGACTCTGCTTTTTTAAATTTTTTTTCTTTAAAGTGCTTTTCACCTAAAACAAAAAGTTTTTGAGCCTGATAAAAATAATCTGAAGCATACTTTTGAGCTTGAGAACGTTCAGCTGCAGTCAATGCAGTTTGGGCGAGAACATAACTTCCCTTAGGAGGGGCTCCTGCACAACTTACTATAAAGGCAAAAGGTAGAAAACAGATATTTGAAAATTTCAAAGAACACCTTAATTTAAAATGACAAATTCAACACGTCTGTTTTGTGCCAGAGCCCATTCTTCAGCCGATGCTACTAAGGGTTTTTCCTCTCCATAGCTCACAACGTTGAGTTGGCTGGAAGACACTCCTAATGCTATTAAGTAATTTTTAACACTCTTTGCTCTTCGCTCTCCAAGGCCTATATTATAAGCACTGCTGCCTCTATAATCACAATGCCCTTCAACCTGAACCATCTTTCCAGGATTTTGCAACAACCAATTGGCATGTTGATTCAAAATACTTTGAGTTTCCTGACTGAGTTTAGATTGATTCAATGAAAATGAGACCTTCTCTAGAGCCGAAGTTTCAGCCGCCATGATCACTGGGGTCGATAAAGTCGACCCATCATTTAAGATGGACCCAGACAACTCGCTGTTGTCCTCAAAGGCCAAAGCTCCTTGGCTCCCTTGGCCATCTGGTTGTATCACGCCCATTTCCCCCGTTTCAGTTTTTTCCACCTCAACTTGAGCATCATCCTTTTTTGCTTTTGATTTGCAAGAAATAAAACCGAATGAAAGAATTAAAGACATTAAAAGGATTTTCAACATGATCTCTACCCCTAGGATGAAAAATAAAATGAAAAGACAAAAACTTTATGCTTTAAGAATTCCCAAATTCTTGGGCCCTCAAATCAAATCTATTATATTTGTATTCCTAATGATACTTCAAGGGACGGCTTTTGCAAAATCCAGTGAAAATTGGCACGCGCTGAAAAGTCCACATTTTAAAATTTTATTTCAAGCCAAAAATAGATCTATAGCAAAACAGGCGCTTATTGAAGCTGAAAAATCTTTTCAAGTTCTTTCCCCTATCTTTAAAAGCATGCCTCCCAAAAGCCTCATTGTTTTAGAAGACAAAAGCGACTCTCCCAATGGCCTAGCCAGCCCTTTTCCTTATCCTCATATTAAAATCTACGCCACGCTTCCAGACCCTAATTCATCTTTGGGTGAGTATGAAAACTGGCTCTACGAGCTTATTCTCCATGAAATGACCCACATTCTGACTTTCCGCCCTAAAAAGGGAATCTACAAAGCTTTAAGGTTTGTTTTTGGAAATGTCATTCAGCCTTCATTTTTTCTACCTAACTGGTACCTCGAGGGTTTAGCTGTATTTATTGAAAGCCGTTACTCATTAGGGGGACGACTCAACTCATTAGGCTATAAATCTAAACTTTCAGCATATAAACTTTTAGATGGTGGGCAGCAAGAAAACCTCAGCCGAATAGGACAAAGATTTATTCCCAGTTACCCTTATGGTGAGAGGAGCTATTTTTATGGAGCCTGGATTTTTAGAGGGATCTATAAAGAAAATTCTAACTCAGAGTTTATCCAATCCCTAACAAATTCTTACTCTAAACGACTGCCTTATTTTCTAGAGGGGGCACTTAAAGAACACTCTAAATTTT
The DNA here is from genome assembly GCA_937936325.1 of uncultured Bdellovibrionales bacterium. Classification (GTDB taxonomy): domain Bacteria; phylum Bdellovibrionota; class Bdellovibrionia; order Bdellovibrionales; family UBA1609; genus CALGWV01. The sequence goes on from CALGWV010000079.1 coordinate 5,312, forward strand.
CCTACCACGAGCACCTTGAAAATACGCAAAAATCGATCTCCCAAATTAAACGTACCAAATCTTTAAGCCCGGGGAACTTAATAGCTCAATTAGGGCCCAAAAAGTGGTTTACTTCAAGAAGAGACAAGAATGGGAATGACCTAATTGAACTCTTAAGCTGCACTCAAAAGCCCTGCCAGAGTAAAAAGGTGTATATAGGCAAAAAAATCACTCGCCTATCTTTAAGTGAAAACAAAAAATACTTATATTTTAGCTCTCTCACCCAGGCTTCAGCTGATGAAATGTTTTATGACATATATGAATATAATATTGCAAAAAATAAAATAAAAACTCTCACTTCAGCAATGAGAGCCCGCGAACCTGACTATTCAGAAGCTCTAGATAAAGTTGTATTTATAAAACTGGGATCTAACTCCACAGGTTTAGAACTTTTTGACAAAAAAACTCAAAAAACAACTTCCTTAATTCCAAAACAAAGCCAAGCCCGCCTCAGTCAGCCCCTTTTTATGGGCTCAAACATTATCTACGTTTCAAAATTAAACCAAGAACACAGTATATGGTTGTACAACATCTCCCTCTCACAGCCCCAAAAGTTATTAAGTCTTCCCGAAAGTGTATTTCGAATAAACAGAATAGATAAGAACAACTTTGTCTTAATTTACAAAAAGCAAAACAAGAAACAAGCTTCAATTTACCAATTAAACCGTTCAGGAATCATCAAGCTTAAGGATTTAGAGACACCTCTTATTGGCTATAATGATTTAAGTTTACTTTCGATTTCAGATAACTATTATTATTCAGAGTATTTAGCTGACGGGCCTCATATATTTAGCTCTGAAGTGCCTACCCCTCAAGCAAGCTCAATAGTTATCGCAGATCTCAATCGAGATTTTCAGCCTCCACCTGAACAGTCTATTTCTATAAGCAAAGACTCCTATTCCCCACTTTATTACTTACTCCCTAGGTATTGGCTTCCGTTTTTTAACTATAATTATTATGGCTACCCAGGTGAGTTTCAGTATGGCGCCAGCATTGGAGGTTTAGACCCTTTAAGAAGACATAGTTATTCCGCTAGTATTTTCTCAGACACACTGACTCGAAAAATCAGCGGAGGAATCAACTATAACTACTCAAGAGGAGTTCCCGACTTTTCATTATCAGCGGGTATTACTCATGAAGTCCTGAGCTCTAACTTTTTTAGAAAAAATCAATTTGCTTCCACCAGTCTTTCTTTTGATTTAGATCGGTTCAAAAGGTACAAAATTTACACTGGCTTTGATTATTATAAAATAGAGAGTTCCAAAAAAATCATTCGAGGCGGACCATCCCTTGGGTTGAGCTACGCTAAATTGAGCCAAGATCCCTATGACGTAGGTATCAGCCGTGGTTGGAGTGGCTATATGAGTAGTGATTTTTACATACTTGATACGGTTAATTCTGCAAATTATATCAGCGCACAAGCGGGCATAAGCACCCATTGGTCTAGTTTTTTACCCGTAGGACACACCTTAAAACTCTCTCTTCGAGCTAAATACAATTTCAAATCTCTAATTTCTGAAGCTCAAGGAACTGTCACATTATCAACAGTAAATAGGGCTCTCCCCTCAGGCAGCTCTACGTTTTCGGTGAGAGGACTCAATACTGGGCTTCTTTATGAAGACCGTGGCTATGTACTATCTACTCTCGAATACGGCTTTCCTCTTTTGTCTATTTATAGAGGTTGGACCACCCCTCCAATCTTCTTACAAAGAATCACAGGGCGTGTCAGCTTTGATTACGGAGCTATGGAAGGCCTCCGACTCAATCCCATAAGTTCAAGTTTTGCTAGAACGTCCTGGGGAGATTTCTATGGAGGAGCCGGCTTAGACCTCATTTTTGACCTCCAGCTGGGACATCACTTTCCTATTAAGCTTATTGGGAGCTTTTATGTCCCCGTCCAAAAAGTAGCTGGAGTTGCTGACTATCTTACTTTTGCAAACTTCCAAGTCCCGTTGAGTTTTTAGATAAGCTGAGTCTATTGCTCCTTGAAGGATCCTCACTTAAAATAAAAGTGAGTGTCATAAAGAAGGAGTGCTCTTTTGGAAAAATCTTACGATTGGATTCAAGACTTAGTCCGTGGTGAACAACACATGGAAGAAGCTGGAGTTGTGGACTTCTCCCCTGCTTTTGACCCTGCCAATGTCCTGCTTAAAGGGAGCATAGAGTTCTTAAAAGGCTTAAAATCTAAGTTTATAAAAGCCTCTAGTATCTTTAATCAATTAAAAAGATCACAAAATGGCCATATAAAAATTTACGGTATTTCGAGAACCCACGCCGATTTTATGCTTTTTAGAAATGGTTATAAGCTTATTTTTTCCCTATCTGAACCTGGTAAAGTCACAATACAGTTTCACCATATGTCTACGCCATTTCTAAATGAAAATCCAAAAGAAGATGGGGCTAATACTCCAAGTATTCATAGCATCATCACAGCTCAGTGGGGCGCCTTTGGAGAGATCGTTTGGCAGCATAAATCTAAAGAAATTAATCCTGAATATCTAGTCCGATTTTTTATGAAGAACTTTGTTCATAATAGTTCGAAATAATAGTTTCTATAATCCTGTTTCAGTTTTCAAATCAGGAATTAAAACAGCTTAAATTTTTTATTCTTATTTCGCTTGAACTGAGAGCGTCTGACTCTTTTAAGAGTTTGCCATGACCTTTGTTATTGAACACTTTTTTCTCAATCAGCTCGGCAAAACACAGGTTTCTTCTGTAATTACACAAAGCCATAGGGTTTTAAAAACATATTTCATTTTGAGAACCTATTTACCGATTAATATGGGACGAATTGAGAAAAGAGGTGTTTTTTTGAAAAAGCTAAAATTAGTCGGGATATTATTGATTCTCGGGCTGTTATTAAGCCCTATCATTTATTCAAGATTTACAGAAATGCGTTTCCAAGCTCAAATTAGGAATCAATATAAAAAAGTTCAAACCCACCTCCCTCAAATATTAATAGATCTTCACGATTTGGACCAGAACCCTCTATTTAACCCAAAAAACACTCTCAAGGATGCCACAGATTTTATGGATCAGAATTTATCCTGGCAAGGCATTGAACCGGAAGTTAATGATAAAAACAGACCTCTTTTAAATCTGTTTAATAAGCATCCAGAATGGGACAAAAACCCTCAAAATTTACAATCATTATATAACGATCCACAAATTAAAAATATAAATGTAGATTGGGTAGAACAACTTTCCCAATTTGACCAATGGAACTATTTCCGAAGCCAGAAAATTCAAAATCAACTTAAATCCGTAAAGTATAAAAATCGTTTGGATCGTTTTGTAACCATTGCCGAGTTACCTATGCCCTCTCTTAATGAACTCCGTATGTCGGGTATTGTTTATTTTTTAAAACAAATTAAGAACAACCAAATAGACGAGGAAAAATCAGTAATTGCAAAAATTGCCCAACTTAGCCATAGTTCTGAAACATTAGTAGGACGTTTTTTCGCTGCTCAGCTACTTCTTGACGAAATTTATTTGGATGAAAACTTTAAGTTCTTAAATCTTAAAACTATTGCTCGAGAAAAAATAGAGTCTTACAAGAGAGTCACATGGGCATGGCAAGGTTTAAATAGATTATCTTTTTTCCACAAAATCCCTAAAGAGTTGAATGCCTATATGAAAAAGGGAACTGGATTTTGCTCGACCCATATTGAAAGTCCTCATAGTTTATTTCCCGTGAGTTTATTTCTAGACACAGATTTATTTAAAAATAGAGTTATTTTTGAAAAAGATTACGCTGAGCGCTTTAAAGAATCTCATAAATTTAGAGAAGAAGCTTTTGCTGCTTGCGGTCTTAAAACACTAGAAGGCTTTCTAAGCCGAATCCCAGCTACAGATACCGCCCCCAATTTGAATCAAAAAACTTCGTATACGTGGAAAAATCTGCCTTATTTCAAGCGTAGTATTAGTCTTGCTAACAAAAGTTTATTTTATAACAACTATTTTAGGCTATATGAAAAAAATTAGTAAATTTTCATTTTTTCGAGAATGATCACTTAGTAGAAAGGCTTTGAAAGGTTTTACTGACTCTCAATACCCATAGATCCAGCTTCTATACAAACCGGCCTTGCCTAAGGCTGTGGCCACGGAGTGTAAATTTAATTTCTTTAAATTTTACAGGTTTATTTGGATTGTTTTACTTTTTGGAATAAAGCTTCAAGCTCTTTAATTTCTAGATGCACTCGATCTGATAGATCTTCTAAAATATCAATACTGACTTTCATATCATGGTGCCATTTTTTTTGGATTTTTTGGCGTCGGTAATAAAAAAGTAACGAAATCCAAAATCCAACACAACTTACTAAATAAAACAGGTTTACTGGTTCCATAATTAATTGAAACACAGTCAAAGCTGTTTGCAAACTTGAATTGGAGAGTCAGTGATACTTTAAGACTTTTCATTCCTCGGAGTTTTATGCACTCATTAGGTTCAGGCGTTTTACTGCCTCTTCGATTTGATCCTCAGGTATTGCATAGCTGGCTCTCACAAAACCCTCAACTCCAAAGTAGACTCCTGGCACTGTAGCCAAATACTGTTCTCGCAGAAGGGTTTCACAAAAGGATTTTGAGTCATTTTTATATTTTGTGTTTTCAAGAGAGAGCCAAAGATAAAAAGCCCCTTCGGGTTTTTCTGCTTTGATTTTAGATCCTGAGGTTTGCATATAATCTAAAAACAAATCTCTTTTTGATATCAATGTAGATTTTTTTCTGATGATATGTTCCCGGCAAGTTTGAATTGCAGCCACCGAGGCCCACTGAGAAATGGAAGAACTTGAACCTGTAGACTGACTTTGGATACGTCCCATGGCCGCGATTAAAGCTTCAGGTCCTACAGCCCAACCAATGCGCCAGCCTGTCATGGCAAAACTCTTAGATACGCCACTCAAGCATAAAACTTGTTCACTGAGATCCGGGGCTTTTTGTAGAATATGTGGAGCCACGGCATCGGCAAAAGAAAGCTGATTATAAATATCGTCACTGATAAGTGTGATCTCTGGGTGAAACTTTAAAAACTTCTCTATCTCCCCTAGCTCATCCATTGAGTAAACAAACCCCGTTGGATTAGAAGGCGAGTTAAACATGAGAACTTTCGTTTTAGGACTCACTTTCTTTTCAAGGTCTTCACATTTTAGTTTATAGCTTTTAGAATCTGAAGGCAGCACCTCAACCGGCACTCCCCCTACAAGGCTGACCATATCTGGATAGCTCACCCAAAAAGGGGCTGGAATTAAGACTTCATCGCCTAGATTCAACAAAGCTGTTAACGCAGCAAATATGGCATACTTTGCCCCAGCACTGACTGTGACATTTTGTAAACTATAGTTTGTGCCGATATCTGAATTTGTAAAATTTAAAATTTCTTTTTTAAGCTCTCCAATTCCAGAGGCAGGAGTGTATCTTGTTTTTCCTTCTTGAATCGCAAGAATCCCAGCATCACAGGCAGGCTTGAAGGTCCCCCAGTCAGGCTCACCTACTGTAAGTGAAATTATAGGTTGCCCCTCAGATTTAAGCTTTTGAGCTTGGGAGGCTAAAGATAAAGTAGGTGAAGCTCTTAGGGCTTGAGCCCGTTCTGAAATTTTCATTTTTGTTTCCTTAAACGTTCGAGGTAATGCTGGGTTGAATCAGGGACATATTTTTTAAAGTGATCAGAATATAAAGCCATCTCTTTAACAGAACTAGAGGACACATCCCTAAATTCTGGTCGACAACAAAACAAAACCGTATCCACATCACCTGCCATGCTGAGGTTTAAATTTGCCATGGTTTGCTCTTGACGAAAGTCTACAGTAGATCTCACTCCTCGAACTAAAATTTGAGTTTGAGTTTTTTTCAAGTAATCAATAGTGAGGCCATCCCAAATATCTACTTTAACGTTATCTAAATGAACTATTGAATCTGTTATCATTTTCTTGCGATCTTCGCTAGAAAAAGCAGGTGACTTTAAAAATGCTACAGAAATAAGGACAGTGAGTGAGTCAAAAATTTTTGAAGAACGCTCGATCACATCGAGGTGGCCGAGGGTAATCGGGTCAAAAGAACCTGGGTAAACTGCTTTCATAATTTTGTCCTTCCATCAAGTGACTTTAAAAAAACTGACAAACTTATCGCCAAAGTTCAAAGTTTTAAAGTTTTCAAGTGAACCATAGTTTGCATTCAGCTTTTCTTGAGACGAACTCTCAATCATTACAATACAATTTGGCTTCAAATCTGTTTTTTGAGAAAAAATTTCCATTAAACTTTGCGAGAATAACTCAGTAAAAGGGGGGTCTATAAAAATAATATCATAAGGTTCTAAATTCTCTTTTTTTAAAAATTTAAAGACATCTGACTTATTTAAAGTGTAAACCTCTGGGCCAATATCAAAAGCACTCAGGTTTTCGGAAATGATACTCCAAGATTTTTTATGTTTTTCAACAGCGAGAATCTTTGACGCCCCCCTAGAAAGAGCTTCTATTCCCAAGTTACCTGTGCCTGCAAATAAATCTAAGACCATTGCACCATCAATTTGAAACTGGATCACATTAAAAATGCTTTCTTTAACCCTATCTGTGGTGGGTCGAATGTGGGAAGCCTTAAAATCAACAAGCTTTCTTCCCTTAAGTACACCTGAAATCACACGCATGACATATTCCTATTTTCAAGATGGGCTAATAGCCTTCATAGCTAAGCTGTAAAACTCATTGAGTCTAAAAGGCTTAGGTATGAACAGGTTTGCTTTTTGCATTACGGCCTGCTCTTCGCCCCAATCACCAATGTAGGCACTCATTAGAATAATACAAGTTGATTTTTTCTTAAAAAAAGATTTTTTGTCTAAATCCAAAAGAAGCTCCCTGGCTCCAATATCAGGCATAATGACATCAAGTATAGCTAAATCAAATTCATTCGTATTTAAGGCCTCCACAACACCCACGCCGCTAGAAAATGAAATCACACTGTGCTTCTCCTTCTGGAACTTTAAGCTCAACGCCTTACGAATGAGGGCCTCATCCTCTGCAATGATCACATTCATTTTAAGAAACCTTCTGGAAAGTTGATTTTAAACTCTGTTCTAGATTGGGAGTCGAAATTATAGGTAAGATCTCCACCAAAGCTTCTCATAATTCGACGAGACAAATAAAGGCCTAGCCCATTTCCTTCTTTTTTTCCTGTATTTAAAGCCTGAAACAAAGAGGACTTAATGTGAGCAGGAAGCCCAGGTCCATTATCAACAACACTGAGATTCTGCTTTTGTTCATCTAGCTGAACAGAGACCACAACATCAGAGATCCCACTTTCAAATGCATTTGAGATAAGGTTAAATAAAACTTGCTGCACTAGGCCCAGCGGAGCATTGAGCTGAACTGTCTTGAATAAGGCTTCATCCCATATCAACTGATCTTTTGGGCGCTTGCTAAACTTAACAAGTCTTTGAACAGAGCTCATGAGCTTATCGACGTTAAGTATTGTGCAGGTTGAGCTTGCTGTCACAAAACTATGAAAATCTGTAATGATTTCTAGACACCTTAAAACACTGTCATGAATGAGGTAAAAGTCCTCATCTTTCTCAGGGGGTTCATCCAGGTCAAGCATGAGTTGAATTCCCATAAGTGGATTACAGATTTGATGAACTAAGTTTTTAGAAAATTGCCCCAGCTTCTCCCATCTCTGTTTAATCAGTCTTATTGATTTTAATTTATCAAGTTCTGTGTTCTTTTCAGAGTATTCTAGGAAATGTTCACCATTGCCCAAGTGAGTGGTTTTTAGATCCTCTTTGAGTATAGTTCTTTTATCTGTGGTTTGAAAATTTTGAACCAAAACAGACCCGTCAGCATGAACCACTCGGATAGGGTCATTCCACTCTAAAAAAATTTTTTTCCAGATCAATTGAGATTCATAAAGACTTTGCTCATCCAGGATTTGATCTAATCTATACCAAAAAAAATCAAGGTATGTAAAAAAATGTCTTCTTTGAGTCTTTACTAGTTGATCAAATTCAAAATTTTCAATAAAGATAAAATATCCCTTATGCCGAATGATCAAAACATTAATCATCGGGGAACCAAAAAGACCCGAGAGATGTATCAAAAGCTCACGCTCTTTGACAACTAAGAAAGTCTCATCAGACTTCAATAGCTTATTTAAATAAGCGCACAGGTATTTTTCAGATAGTTCGGGAGTTTTAATGAAGTGCATGGATTCACGATGCCAAAGAGTCTTATTTGATCCATGCTCACATAAGTGAATTCTGCTACTGGCAGAAAAAACAAGCCTATGATACTTCTGAAGCAAACCATGCAAAGAAGACGTTTTTTTTAATTGGCACAATCCCTCAAAAACAGATTGTGCCTGCACTAAGACGCCTTATTTTGCACTTGAATGTCCTTATCTATATAAAGACCTTGAATTAATTCACCTTGCTTAAATATTTTATGTGTTAATTTATTCTTTTTGGATAAAACCTCTTTAATTTGATTTCTATAATAAGAGGTTTTATCAAACCAGTTATTAGATTCTAATAAACTACGTCCAAGCTCTAGATTGTAGCCTTTAATTTTATCAATAATATGCTGACGTTCTTCTAAAAACAGATCTAAAGAAGAAGTGTAGTTTGTTTGCAAACTCAGCATCAATTGATCATTGATATAAGCAAAATCTCTTTGGAGCTCAACAATATGATTTAATATCTTAAGTATGTTTTCAGGCACTTGAGTCTCCATAGTTTTTCCCACTGCGTTGGCTTACTTCTATAATCTCAAATTTTATCTAGATTATTCCAGTAAAAGCTTTAAATACCGACCTTTTTTAGACTTGAGATGGTTAAAGTCCAAGCCTATGGACCAACTATAAGCTGTCGATTTTTTTGACACTCGATTAAAGTGAAGCCAAGAAAAAGGCCTTAGACTCGTTATTTACGCTTTAAAAGGGCACAAAAATTGAAGTAATAAGAGTATGAAACATTTAGTAATAGGTTTAATATTTGGTTTTTTTCTTAGTTTAGGCTTTGTCTTTGATAAAAAGATGAATTCAGCTCAAACAGGCTTTGAAGTCGCACTTAAAGAAGCTCAACTCGCGCCTCCAGCACATCATGAGTTAAATATTGAGCCACAGGAAGCGAAAACGTCTAAAATAGCAACACTAAGATCTGCTCCAAGGATTTCAAACAACCAAAGAAGAAGAAAAAACTTAAACTCGAGACAAGAAACTTATGATTTTTCTGAATTTGAGGCTAAGAAGCAGAAACTGGATCAACAAATCGCCTCAAGAGCCAATATTGTTCCCGCGCCATCGCTCCCTACTACTAACGCTGAGGCAGAAGCTGACGCTGAAAAAACAGTAGACGAAGAAAAGACTAAAGCAAAAACACCAGAAGAACTTAAAAAAGAAAATCTAAAACTTACAAAAGAAAGAGACTACTATAAAGGGCTGTCTCAAAAAGAGAAGACTAAAAATAAAATTTCTCAAAAGAAAACGCCAAAACAAACACCTGGTCTAAAAACTCAAGAGCTCACCCAGAGCTTAGTTAAGGTTGAGCCTCAAATTGAAGCTGAACAAGCCACCTACGGAGGAGCTCAAGTTTTAAGGACCTCTATAACAAAACCTAATGCTTCAAAAACTGACGAGCCAAATCAAACAGAAGAAAATAAAGTGACTAGCCGCTCTATTACAATACTTATGGCTGACTTAGAAAAAGGTCGAATAAACAAAGGTGACTTCTTTCAAGAGGTGGCGCAGCACTACAGTAACAATAAAGAAGTGCCAGATTTAAGTACTCTCAATGAGCTTCACGAAATATCACCCGAAAAAACTTTTGAAACTGCTTATGAGCTATCAAGCCAAGATGAAAATTTTCAAGATATATTTACTGAGTTTTATCTTGAGCCCATTGATAACGGATCTAAAGTCCATGCTTTTTTCGATAATTTAAAATCAGACAATCCAGAAATAGCTCAAGTAAGTGAAGAGTGGATCATCCATCACGCTCTAGACCAAAGCTACAATCATTCTCCTGAAGTACTTAGAGCTTTTGAAGAAAGAGTCAGCGAAATCCAAAAACCTGCAGTGATCTCAGAAATTAGGACTGCAATACTGAGTGATTATTCATCATCAGCAAGTACGGATACTTTTCAACTCTGATTTTTATCAATTAACAATGTTGTTGATCTTTCTGGTGTGAAATCTAAAGATAAGACTTGCCCACCGTAAGAGCTCACAAAATCGTAACCGATAATACTCTTTATGGGCCAGTCTCCGCCTTTAACTAAGAACTCGGGCTGATACTTTTGGATAAGCTTTAATGGGTCTAATTCAGAAAAAATTTGAACCTCATCCACAGACTCTAAAGCAAGAAGAATTTCAGCCCGGTCATTTTCAGATTGAAGTGGACGAGAATTTCCCTTAAGAGATTTTACACTTTCATCTGAATTTAAACCCACGAGCAATCGTGAGCCTAGCGATTTAGCTTGTTTCAAATATCGGACATGTCCTACATGAAGCAAATCAAAACAGCCATTTGTAAAAACTAAACCAGTTGTCATAAGATTCACTCTTTTTTATAAATTATCAGGGTAAAGGGATAATCCAGAAATTTTGGATAATAAGTCTCTTCCTATAAGAACAGATAATAAATGAACCACAAAATATCCAGTTATCAAAGCAATCAAGCAGTGAAAAAATAGTCTTAGTGGATACAATGGGTTCAGCTGTTGCTTTCGAGTCCCAACTTGTTGATGGGAGGTCCACTCCCCCAAAGTCTTTCCCCATATCAAACGGCTGAAGAAAAGATAGAAAAACATCACTCCAAAAGCCCAAAATGCATTGGCCATTTGAAAAGCCGTATCCGTCTGAATCAAAGAGAAAAAGTCTTCTGCTCGAAAGTCAAAAAACATAAGTAAAAACATAAGACCTACAAAAAATAAGGATACCATAAACACAAAGTCTAGAATTACAGCTACGAATGAAACATTTACTGATTTTAAATTTTTCTTAACCAAACCATCGTGGCCGCTGTGCCTTAAACGCTCAGAAAATGGAACAGGCTCCCAGGGCAAGTTCTCACGTATGTCTTTTAAAGGACTCACCACACCATCATCAATAGGTTGATCCTTACCGAAGTCTACATCTCCAGCCCATGCGTTTTTTTCATCCAAGCTAAAACTAGGCATTTCATCAGGTCTGGTGACTTCGTTTTCAGGTTGACTACGGTTGTAGTAACCTAAGCCTTTAGTTATGGGTTTGAGTGGAAAGTTTTCATTCATATAATTATTTTAAACTGAATATACTTAGATTTTCCTGATTTCTAGCAAAGAAATTTTTATTCAACTTTAATACGCGAACCCAAGATGACTCACCCTAGCTCATTTTAAGCTATCAAGTTGAACTTGATCAAAAACACTCATCAGAAATCAGGAAAACCTAAGTCTGTTCAGTATAGCCCATTATACTCATAACTTGAACCCAACCTAGGCCGACAATGGCAGCGGTCTCTACCCTCAAAATCTGAGGACCTAAACTCAAAGGAGTGTGTCCTAAGCTAAGCATGTTTTGAACTTCAGGCTCAGAAAAGCCACCTTCGCTTCCAACAAAAACATAGGCTTTCCCAAGGTGGGCTTTATATTGATCCGCATTTAAATTGTGTTCTGAATGCTCAAATAGGAAATAAAATTGATCATCAGGCGAAGGTTTATGACTCAAATAAAATTCTTCAAAACTCTTTATAGGGGAAATTTGTGTTTTCACAAGGCCATTTGATTGAGCCAAAGCGGATTGGATCATCTTTTCCCAGCGTTGTTTTTTTTTTGCAAAATAATAAGTTTCTTTTTTTTGACTGAACTGAGTCTCCACCAAGTGAATGCTATGCACGCCAAGTTCTACAGATTTTTCGATAAGAAACTCAAAGGTTTTGATCTTAGGAAGAGCTAACACTAAGTGAAGCTCACTCGATTCAGGTGGTGTTTTTGAGAATGTCTCCTGAACCCATAACTCTGCAGATTTTTTGTGAACCTCTATAACCTCAACGAGCGCTACATCTAAAACTGAACTCAATAAATAAATTTGCTCTCCACGTTTATGCTTGTTCACTCTAAAAATATGATGAAAGACATCTCCTTCTAAGCTTAGCTGTTGAGATTTTTTAAGTTCCTCACCATACCAATAACGCCTTAAACTCGGATCCACAAACCTACCCATTCACCTCTTTTTATTTCTTGTAAAACATTCATTTTTGGATTTAAGAACTTATTTTTAAAACTCTCCAAGTTCTCTTTCAAAATACCCGACACAAACAAATCAGACTTACAAAGGCGCAATAAATCTGGTTGCAAATCCAAAAGTACAAACTCCAAAATATTCGCCAGAACGACATCATAGCCTTCTGTTTGAGAACTTAAATCTGAATTTAAAAATTGAACTGGCACATTATTTCTCTGAAAGTTTTCTTGAGCCACACGTTGACTTTGTTCATCAAGCTCAGTGGCAGCAAGTTCACCAGCTCCTAGTCGATAAGCCAGTATACTCAACACGCCGCTACCTGTTCCTACGTCTAATACCTTTTTGTCAGAATCTAAAAGTTTTTTATTTTCTAGCAGGAACTGACACATAATCTGTGTGGTCTCGTGAGTCCCAGTCCCAAAGGCCATTCCAGGATCAATAGAAAGCGTCTTTGTGCTTTCAACCGGGGAAGTCTCCCAACTAGGCACAACCCAATAGCCTTCCCCTAGTTCAATCGGAGGCCAACTTTTTTTAAACTCTAAGGTCCAGTCTTCTGATTTTTTTTCTTTTAGTTCATAAGAGCTCACAAACTGAGACAAATCTGCAAGCAGTGGTTTTTCATAAAAGTAGGCTTTCACCTGACGTTGGTTATGAGGTTGGAGTTCTACTTCGGGGCATCCAGGTTTCTGAAAAAAATCAAGATCTTCTTCAACCCCAGAAGCTCCTTGAGAAAAAAGATAATGGGTTAAAACCTCAAGATCTCCTTTAAAAGCAAACTTAAGTTCAAAGTAATTATATGTTTTCATTATCTGCGCTTAATCTGGATTGAAAAAACAAACCCGCCGGATATTCCAAGCTATGCCTGACGTCCAGCAAAACTGTTTGAACCGCCCTAGCTTTAGTGTGGTTCACGACAAGAGGGGCCTTAATATTTGCTGTACAGTCTTCTATTTTTTCAGATAAATTCACTATGGAATATAAGGTTAATAAATCCTCTTCTTCGAATTCCAACATATTTTTTTCCAAACCCGTCAAATTAAATTCAATTTCAGAAACCAAAAATTGAGTCTGCAAAATTGGAAAGCACAACTCTTTATTTAGGCTGGATTGTAATAATAAAAATGGTGAGGATTCTTTAATATCTAGAATGACAAAGTCTTGAGGGTCCTGAAACCCTACTAATCCAAGTGGAAAATGAATAAGCTCTTCAGGGTGAACATGATCACGAGGACCGACAATGCTTTCAATTTTCAAGCAATACCTCTCTTACAGATTTTACTTCTCTTTTTTAAGAATAAGGTTTTCTATTTTAGAGATGTTTTGAGAGGACTCAATGTTTTTTTTCTTAACCGACTCGTAGACTTCTTCACGATGAATTTTAGTTTCTTTAGGAGCTTCAATTCCTAAGCGAACCTGTTTTCCTTTCAATTGGACAACTCGAATCTTAATATTGTCGTCTATTGAAATGCTTTCACCAACCTTCCTAGTAAGGACAAGCATAAGACCTCCTATTTGACCTTTGAGGAAATTTATTGAAAACAGGGCCTAAAGTCAATAGCTGGCGCCTGTATATGCTCTCACCTCTATCTGAGATTTAATTTAGTTATTTTTAACTCAATTCTTCAAAGCTGGACTCCCT
>CALGWV010000080.1 GCA_937936325.1 uncultured Bdellovibrionales bacterium
ACAGCCATTCTCAAATGTAGGCCATATTTTGGGATTTAGCGATATTTTTTCAACCAAATCTTCATTATTTTTTAACTTCAGGCTAATTTACCGTGCAACAACACCAATTTAATCTATGATTACTTTTTAAGTGCCCTATCACGGGCTCAATGCTTGATCTCCTTTTGAGTCTCTTCTTTTTTTTTGCTGAACTAAGCTTTTTTCGCCCAGAGGTGAGAACCTCTACTCCTTCAGGGGGATACTTTTTGCCCCTGTAGCCTCGATCCACACATACCTCTTCTATCTACAATCCCGTAAATTGCTCAGCCTGAGAGACCGCTTCTTTAAGCATTACTCCATCATAAGTTTTGCCGCTAAAGGCTTTCACTCCTATGTGGCCCAATTATTCTTATTTGTGGTCACTAAACTTACTTTATTTCCAAACTCATATCGCTTATGACTTTTACCTTTGAGATGCAATCCACTTGAGGTTCGTGGACTGAGTAAATCTTGTTTTTACTGCTTTTCGTTTGTGTATGAATTTTCTTTGTAAGATTTAAAATACTTTCCAGCTCTGGGCTTAAAACTTCGCTTTTGCGCTCCACGTCTCTGATCACACGTCCCAAGTAAGTCTTTTGCTCTTTCTTGCCCACTCTCATATAACTTTGATGAAGCTTCTAGGCCTGAAGCCTGCTCTTGTTTTACAAGCTCTTCTCTAGCTTTTGTGATGAGTTTTGAATCAGTGAGAAAACTGATGTTTTTCTCCTGAACCGTGCAAACTCACCATCAAGCCTGTTGGAAGGCCTAGGCGGCCTACTTTAGGATTAAAATGTTTTGCGAAACTATCCCAATGAATTTTATCTCCGAGCTTCACCAGGGAATGCCCCAAAGGGTGTATAGCCTGAACACTCATCCACAGCCACTAGATAGATCTAATTTATAAAATAACTTATTTTAAACTCTTTAAGGCATCAAAGGCGTTGTTAAAAGGTGTCTTAGGAGGCCTTTTTTTGAAATCTCTTTTAGGGCGGCTATCTCTGTCGTCTTTTTTAAAGTTTTGAGATTTAGGTTTAAAGTTGGGTTTAGCTCTTAAGCTCTTGGGTGCGCCAAGAGTGACTTGTTTTAATGAGAGAGAGATTAATTTTTTATCTTTATCTAATTTAATGAGTTTTACTTTTACCCATTGGCCAAGCTGTAATACTTGTCTTGGGTCAGGGGTGAAGTCATTAGCCATTTCAGTTAAATGGATCAAGGCTTCTTGGGAGCCCAGGCCTAAGTCAATAAAAGCACCAAAGCTTGTAAATTTCGAGACTAATC
The DNA here is from genome assembly GCA_937936325.1 of uncultured Bdellovibrionales bacterium. GTDB lineage: Bacteria > Bdellovibrionota > Bdellovibrionia > Bdellovibrionales > UBA1609 > CALGWV01. The sequence continues at coordinate 1,297 of CALGWV010000080.1, forward strand.
CCCAATAAGTGTGGCCGACAACGAGGTCTTCCATTTTTTCTACACTGGAATCATAATCAAAAAAGCGGTAAGCTTTTCTGGTGCCATGAGGCTTTTTGAGCTCTAGGACTATGAAGTTTAAAAAGTGCTTTCCAAAAACTTTACTCCATTTTTCATCTTTTAAAATAGGCTTGAAAACCTCATCTCGAGTTTCATCAAAAGCAATTTTATATTCTTTAAGCATATCCTTAACAGCAGTAAATTTTGTCAATGGAATGCGTGTTCGGTCTAAAAGTGATGGAGAACTTTTGACACACAAAACTCCTGATGTAGCCTCAAGAAGGCTTCTGTTAAAACCCAGCTTTTCTGAAAGCTGCTGCTTTTCAGTAAAAGCTCCTTGGGTAATCACAAAATCTTGTATTTGTTTTTGGTTTTCTTCAGTAAGATTCTGAACGCAAGATAGCTGGGTGTCATTATGATGGTTCAAATCAATGCCGACATGGTAGTGACAATAGGTTTGGGTCTTCTGGAGTTCAATTAAAAGCTTTTCAGAAGTGACGTAGTTAGGGACATCCAATAAACTTTTCGGTGGATATTTGCTCAGCTCAATTAAAGGATCCTGAAGGCGTCTTCCAATTGATATACAAGGATTTTTAGCTTCAGGTTCTTTTTGAGATTTAAGAAAGCTTGTCAGCCCACGAGTTTCTACATAAGTGACAGGCACCTTGATTTTAGAATCTTCAATAGATTTTTCAATATGTTTTTTAGCCTTACGAGCAAAAGAAGAAATCCCAATCCCGATAGCACCCAGCTCAATGTTTTTGGAAATTTCTTGAATCCATGTTGTTAAGCTAGAGTGAGCTTCTGTGGAATCATATTTAATTTCACTCTCACTAATACAAATCCCTTTATCACTGAGCAGCATCATCTTGAAGCTATGCTCCTCTGAGTAAACAGCAATGAGAGCTTGAGCTCCTAAGGCTGGCGCAAGAAGTAGTGTTTGGTAGTCTCTTTTGAGTCTTCGAATCGCCTCCGATTCAGAAACTTGCATGATGTCAGCCACAAGCTCTTGGCAAACGGCAGGGATCAAGTGAATGTGAAAAGCCTTATGGGCAGCCTGTCTTAAGAGTTCTTTAATCTCAGGAGCTTCGCAGGGGCAAGTTTCAGTTAAAAACTGATCAAAAATATCTTGCACCTGAATATCAAATTGCACTTTGATTTGAGAGTCTTCCCAAGCTTTTTTTACGGGAGGAAATTTGTAATGATTTTTAGAGTTTAATAAATGGTGAACGGGTTGTTTAAACTTTAAGAACTTCTCTGAAGTGCCTTCTTTAAATTTATCACCGCGTGTGCAAAAAACCTCAGACTTTGAAACAAAACGTGTTTTGATTTCTTTTCTGAGATTGGAGTCTTTCATCCATTGGTCTATGAAAATATCTTTAACCCCTTGGAGCACAACATCAAAGCTGATGAAGCCTAAGCTTGGGTGAATGTACTTTTTGGCGAGAGACTCCAGTTGTTGCTCTTCCCAGGGTTCTTCTTTAAGTGAGACTTTTTTAATATATTGTGCGAGTTCAGCTAATCCGGCTTCTCTAGCGATGGAGGCTTTAGTTTTGTGTCTCTTTTTAAAGGGTCTAAAGATCTCTTCTAAATCCCTGATGTCCAAACAGCTCTCAATTTTTTTAAGAAGCTCTTCTTTTTTTTCAATATGGGGACTGTGATCTGTAATTTGAACAACGTATTTTGTTTTTTTATCTTTAAGAGCCTGAAAGTCTCTGAGTAGGCTTTCAAAGAGATCAATTTTCCAATAAGGAAGGTTGTTTGTTTTTTCTTTTTCATAGAAAAAAACATGTGCTGGATGAAACCCAGATTCAAGTAATGTTATGGCCGAAGTTTCAGCCTCAGTCCAGGACAACTTAGTTTTATTTTGAATATAAGATATCAGATCAGTCATAGAAACTTTTTTATTTATGGCGGTACATGATTAAACCATGGGTAGGGTCATAAGGGGAAACGCCAACCGTGACCTTGTCCCCCACAACAACACGAATATTAAAGCGCCTCATTTTTCCGCAAAGTTTTGCTTTAATCTCTACACCATTTTCAAGCTCAATTTTATAAAGGCCACCCGCTGCTGCGTCGACGACTTTTCCTTCGAGTTGAGCTAGATCATCTTTTGCCATGAATTCTCCTGATTTCATCAAATCATATTCCAGACCAATATAATACCAATTCTAAATAAATAATTACAAAATGACTTAATTGAAATTGGGTACAACATCAATCCTAGTAAAAAGTTTGTAATTATTTAATGAGATTGCTATAAGAGTTAACAGTCTAATGCAATTTAATCAAGTTTTGAGTCTTTATTTCAACCCAACTGACCATGTCATTAGCCTTAGCTTCATGCAAAGTCAGGAAGGGTGTTGGATGGTTCTCTACCTCATTGCTGGAGGTTTTCATCGGATTTGAAGGCTCACTTCCAATGACATTCTTAAGTTCAAGCATTCCATTACTAGCTTAATAAAGTAGGAGAAAGATTATGACTTTAAATGACGTATTGGTGTTTTTAGCTCCGGATATTGAATTTCACCCTGGTTCAAAGAACAAAGATGCTCAGGTTTCATTCCAAAAAATTTCTGCCTCGTCAGCTCCAGAGGCCTCTTCCTTAGTTTTTATTTCTAACCCAGCCGATGCGTTGAAAGTTCTCAGTGCCGGCCCTGCTGCTGTTGTCTTGCCTCAGGAGTATACCGAAGCCCTGCCTGATCTGCCCTTTCCAGTGTTGAGCTCTAAATTTCCAAGACGTCATATGTCTGTTGTGATGCAAAAATTAAAAGTAAAAGACCAAGCTCATACTTATATTCATCCTTCTGCTGTGATTCATGAATCTGCTCGAATAGGCCAGGGAGTTCATATTTCAGCGGGTGTCATCATTGAAGCGCAAGCCCATGTCGGAGACGCCTGTCAGATTGGGGCTCAGGTAGTTGTCGAGCAGGGAGCTCAAGTGGGAGCAAGGTCGATCCTTCGAACCGGGGTCATCGTTGGGGCGTATTGCATCCTGGGCGAGAGTTGTGATCTAGATCATCACTGCAGCATTGGGAGTGAAGGCTTTGGTTTTGAAAGAGATGAGAAGGGTGTCGCGTATCCTATCCCTCATCAAGGGCGGGTTGTTTTAGGAGATCATGTACACCTTGGTGCTGGAACTCGAGTAGATCGAGGCACTTTCGGAGATACGACTATTGGCAGCCAAAGTCATTTTGATAATTTATGTCATATTGCCCATAATTGTGAAGTAGGTGAATCGGCGACAGTTGCAGGCTGCTTCGCTATGGCTGGTTCTTCTAAAATAGGATCACACTTTATGTGTGGCGGCCGAGTGAATATTTCAGGCCACATAGAAATTACAGATAATGTGATAATAGTTCCCAACTCTTCAGTAATCAAAACTGTTGATGTCCCAGGAGTTTATGGAGGGACACCTGCTATTGAAAAAGGAATCTACTTTAAAAATGTTCAAGTAGGTTTGAAGCTTTATGATTTTTACAAAGACTTCAGAAAGCTCAAAAAAAAGATCATGAGCTAAAAGATAAGCCGGCATAGCAAAGGTAAATGAAAACCCAAAGAGCCCCCTGGGCTCTTGTCACTTTGTTTCTAAACAAGAAAAGAAAAAACAAGATGCAAACACTTGCGATGACATTAAAGCTAAGATCTAACTTTAAAACATCTGAGCTGACATAAATATCTTTAAAAAATGTGGCTGTTCCCAAAACTAAAATACTGTTGAGCAGGTTTGAACCAATAATATTGCTCAGAGCCATCTCAGCCTTATTTTGAAAGGCCGCCAAGCTAGATGTGACCAACTCTGGCAAGCTAGTCCCTACAGAAATGATAAATGCTCCAATAAGACGCTCTTCCCAACCTAAAAATCGGCCTATTTGGATACTTCCATTTAAAGAGAAATGGGCGCCAAGGCCTAATAAAAAAATACCAGTCAAAACTTGGAGTGAAGAATAGGGCAAAGAAATATTTTTGTCTTTTACGAGTTCTGTTTTTTGAGATTCATGACGAGTTCTAAAGTAAACAAAAATTATATATAGAGAGAAAAGAAACAATCCATGGGTAGAGTTGATAGCTCCAAGGTAACCAGATGCCCAAATAAATACAGAGACGCCAATAACAAGAAGAAGCTCAATTCTAATATCTTTGAGAGCTACAGAGATAGGTTGAATCAAACCTATAAACCCCAGCACCAAGGCTATATTAAAAACATTGGACCCCATGATATTCGACAAAGCAATATCGTTTTTGCCATTAATTTGCGCTAATATTGTTGTGAAAAGTTCTGGAGCAGAGGTCCCGAAGGCTACGACAGTCAGCCCCATAAAGGCCTGAGATAAGCCAAAGACTCGACCGAGTTTAACAGAACCGTTTACTAATTGATCTCCGCCTAAGATCATGAGTAGAAAACCGATAACAGTAGTTAAAATTTCAATAATCATTTTTTTCCTTTTAATTTTTAGATTCTAGACTAGGGCGTGTTCTGAATTCGACACAGTGCTGTAAAATTCATTTCACATGTAAGCTTGCGTATTGCTCACTATAAACCCAGATCTGCGGATCTGGGTCCCGAGTTCTTTAGCACCTTGTTTAACTCTGGATACGATTTGGTTTCACTAATCTAAATATTTGGTTCTGCTGTTGAGAGAGTTTTTGGTAACATATTGAGCATTCCATTTTGTCATAAGCAAAGTTTATGGCAAAAATTGAAAAAAATCGTGCAGATTTCCTTTGAAAAGCTTGATTTCTTTAGCCATGAGAGTTAACTTTTTTTAAGTTCCATTTTGGAACCACTTCAGGGAGGGGAAAGTGGGAATGAACAAGAAGCTCATGAAAGAGTGTAAAAGCAAGCTATTAGAGTGCAAGGCAGATTTGTTAAACAGGGTGCAAGACACCAAACAAGGGCTTTACTCTGATGAAAAAGGGGGAGATGAGGGGGATCAAACGATGCGTGCATTGGCTGAGGCTGAAATGCTTCACATGGCAGATCGTTTAAGAAGACAACTCATGGAAATCGAATACGCCCTCGCGCGTATCGATAATGGGAACTACGGTGTTTGTGAAGAGACCGATGAGCCCATTGAGAACGACAGATTAAAGGCCATTCCTTGGACGAGACTCAGTATTGAGGGGGCAGAGATCCGGGAAAGCCATGTTAAGCGAAGAGCTATGGGTGGACATCGTTAAGCGACCCTCCCTAAGTCTCAAACTCTACTAAAAGGCTAGCCTTATAGTTTATGGCTAGCCATACAACTCATTAGAAGCTCGAAAAGTGCTCGAGCTCCTACGTTAAAATCAAAATCACCCTGGTGCCGTCCTGAGACCTCCACTAGGTCAAAACTTACAATTTGGTGTTTAGTAGCTACAATTTCTTCAAGTAAAATTTTAAGTTCTTGAAACTTCATTCCTCCAGGAACAGGAGTGCCTGTGCCCGGTGCTAATTGAGGGTCCATACCATCAATGTCCAAAGTGATGTGAATTTTAGGGGGAAGCATCTCAAGCCATTCGCGGCAAATATCTCTCCAGCTCATCTTTGCTTTTTTGTTTTGTATTTGTCGATCGGTGAATATATTTAAATTTAGGTTTTGAGACCTTTGCACCTCCTCTTCTGAAAAATCTCTCATAAAAAGATGCAGGCTTTGAGACTCAGGGAACTCTTTTTTAAAGTTATACATCACAGATGCGTGTGAAAACTTAAATCCTTCATAGCTTTCTCTCATATCTAAGTGGGCATCAATATGTAAAAGACCTGCATGAGGGTGCTTTTTAAATACGGCATTCCAAAGGCCCAGGGGGCAAGAATGATCTCCACCAATTAAAAAAGGGATTTGATCTGCATTGAGAACCTCTTCTGTCCAATTTTGTATATATTGGATAAGCATTTCAGACTGTTTTCGTATGACTTTGAGTTTGGATTGAATTCCTAGATCTGCGAGTGCAGCGCCTTGTTCTAAAGCCTGAACAACTCCTCGAGCAAGGGGAAGTGTTCTTTTTTGTAAGTCGTGAACTAAGTCAGTAAAATCAGTGATTTTAAAAGCGTCTTCGTTAAGGCTTCCATAATGCTCATGGAAAGTGTCTAATTGATGGCTGGCTTTAAGAATTTTTAAAGGGGCCAGTGACGTCCCAGAGCCATAGCTTACCGTCGGCTCCCAGGGCACAAGCAGGCCTTGAAGTTGAGCTTGAGGGAGGCTCGAAGTCTGTCCAAAAAATCCAGCATGACTCTGGTTAGGGGATTGGTCTTTAATATTCATGACTTAATGTTTTAAAACAAAAAAATAAAAACATAAACCCATTGTCAGAAGCCCACTACTAATCCAGACCACTTTATCAAAGTGTCGATCAATAGATTCTCGGATCTGAGAGCCAAAAAAATGAAACAATCCGCCGATAATACCAAATCTAAGTCCTCGACCACAAAGTGCTCCTAAGAAAAATAAAAAAAGTGGTGCGCCAAAGGCTCCTGCTGAAAGGGCAAATAATTTAAATGGCAATGGGGTAAAGCCCCCCAAGAAGACAAACCAAAATCCGCCCTTTTGGTAAAAAGCTTGGATTTGAACCCAATGTTCTGGCTTAAGCAGCCAGCCTTCAAGCCAAGGCTGAATGCTGGGCCAAAAGAAAAAAGCAATAGCATAAGCCGAAAGAGCTCCTAAAACACTCGTCACTACTGTGATAATAGTGGCTTTGATAGAGTTTTTGGGCTTGGCTGTGCACACGCCCACAAGGATGGGGTCCACCGGGAGAGGCATGATTATAGCTTCAAAATAAGACATCACCCCCAGAATCCAAATGGCCTTGGGGTGGGCTCCCAGTTTTAAAAGCCAATCCTTGAGCTGTCGTAAATAAGTCATAAACATCCTATATAAAATGTGCACTTTGTATTTATGTAGGATGACGGAAGCGGCCGGAGATAGTCAAACACCAACAGTCATGCTAATTTTTCATGGTTCATTCTGATAAAAATATAACCTATGACACTTAAAGAGGTTCAAGCTGTGAAAATACTTTTCGTTCTGATTATGCCGTTTGTTTTCTTTTCATGCTCGTCAAAAAAAAGCAATATTAAAGATAATATATTGTTTGTTTCTTTCAGTTCAGAACCTGAGTCTGTAAACCCAATTAGTGCTAATGATGTCAATTCATCAAGACTTTTTGATTACACAGTTTCTAGTCTTTTAATTTTGAATGAAGACACCTGGGAGTATATGCCAGGTGTGGCAGAATCCTGGGAAGTCGGTAAAGACGGAATGAGTTACACATTTAAGCTAAGAAAATCTGTAAAGTTTCAAAATGGTGATGATCTAAAGGCTTCAGATGTAAAGTTTAGCTTCGATGCCATTTTTGATAAGAAGTTCCAAGCTGCAGCAAAAAGGCCTTATTATGAGAACTTTAAATCACCACAAATTATAGATGACTACACAATTAAGTTTCCTGTCAAAAAAAAATATTTTGCTAACTTTAGAGTTTTAGCTGGTCTTGGAATTGTGCCCGAATCTGTTTACTCCAAAGTTACTAAAAAAGATCAAATGTCTAAGGTTCTTGTTGGATCTGGACCCTATAAAATTAAAAAATATAATAAAGGTAAATCTATTATTTTAGAAAAAAATAAAGATTGGTTTGGCTTTCAAGAGCCAGTGGCGCCATATTTAAAGGGAATATTTCCAAACGACAATATACTGATTCGCTTTATAAAAGAAGAAACCATTCGTGAAGAATACCTTAAAAAAAGTAAAATAGATTATATGAGTATAACAGCCGAGCAGTTTGTTAAAAAAATAGATACAAAAAAACCTGACTGGTCCCACGTAGAATCCTATGAATCTACAAATAAGATGCCAAAAGGCTATAGCTTTATGGCGTGGAATCTAAAAAATCCACTATTTAAATCAAAAAAAACAAGGAAAGCACTAGCACATCTTGTTAATCGTGAAATGATGAATGAAAAGTTTATGTTTGGAAAAAATGTTTTATCCAGAGGGCCTTTTTATACGGGCAGTTTATATGAAGATAAATCAGTTCCTTTAACTGAGTATAGTTTTAAAAAAGCGAAGTCACTGCTTGAGCAAGACGGGTGGTCAGACTCTAACAAAGACGGAGTTCTAGATAAAAAAACTCCTCAAGGTTTACTCACATTTAAGTTTAGCCTCTTACTTCCTGGCAAGGTGTGGGAAAGGGATATGACTCTGGTAAAAGAGGAGTATAAAAAAGCTGGAATTCAAATGGACATTACTATTGTCGACTGGAGTACTTTCGTTAAGTCTATGGATGATAGAAAGTTTGATGCCATAGCTCTGGCATGGGGGGGAGGGTCAATAGACCCAGATCCAAAACAAATTTGGCATACAAAAAGTCAAATTGACGGTGGATCTAATTTTATCTCCTATTCTAATAAAAGAGTAGATACTCTGATTGACAAAGCACGTGTCACTCTAGAGAGAGAAAAACGTATTCCATTACTTAAAGAGATTTTCAGACTCATTGTTGAAGACGCACCTTATGTTTTTATGTTTTCATCTGACAAATTTTATATTGCTGCAAATAAAAGAGTGAAGCGCCCAAAAGATACTCTCACCTATGGAATTGGGACTGACTTTTGGTCTATCTCCCCTGAGATTCAATAATGTTAAAATATATTTTAAAAAGAGTTTTATTTATGATTCCCACATTATTGGGGATTACGATGATCTGCTTTTTAATAATTATGAATGCGCCAGGCGGGCCCATTGAGCAAATTATTCGCCAACTCAAATATTCAGGGCAGTCTTCAATGGAATCTGGAGGCACAAATGTCGGGGTTTCTCAGGATGTGATTGATGATCTTAATGAACAGTACGGCTTTGATAAACCCATATATATGCAGTACCTCATTTGGGTTAAGAATATTTTTAACCTAGATTTTGGCCAAAGCTTTATGTACAAAGAGCCGGTTTGGGACGTGATTAAATCTAAATTTCCAGTCTCCTTTCAATTCGGGATTATCTCTTTTATTTTAATTTATCTGATATGCATTCCTTTGGGGGTCTCTAAAGCTGTAGCAGATGGCTCTTTTTTTGATGTTTGGACTAGTTTTTTACTATTTATTTTGTATTCAATATTACCTCTTATGATGGGGATTTTACTTGTTATTTTCTTTGCAGGTGGAAGTTTTTTTGATTGGTTTCCGGTTGGGGATCTTTACTCTGATGAGTATGAATTTTTAGGTTTTTGGGGCAAGGTGCGAGATCGAATTCATCACTTCGTATTGCCAATGTCTTGCTATGTCGTCAATAGCTTTACAGTGCTTACTTTTTTAATGAAAAACTCCTTTATGTCTGAGCTTTCAAAAGACTATGTCAGAACGGCAAGATCAAAGGGATTGGACGAGAGAACCATCTACTATAAACACACTCTAAAAAATGCACTGATTCCTATTGTCACTGGTTTAGGTTCTTTTTTAGGAATTTTGCTTGCAGGCTCTTTAATCATTGAGCAGATTTTTAATTTGGATGGTATTGGGCTTTTAGGCTATAAGGCGGCACTAAGCAGAGACTATAACGTACTTATGGCCTTAATCTTTATTAGCTCACTCATAGCGCTCGTCGGACGTTTGATTAGTGATATTTTATATACCTTCGTTGACCCAAGGATTGATTTCAAATGATAGAATCGTGGATCAAAAACCCCTTATCTCTTAAAAGATACAGACGATTTAAGAATCAAAAACGTGCTGTAATTTCTACATTTATACTCTTATTTTTAATGTTCTTAAGCATCACTGCTGAATTTTGGTCTAATTCGAAGCCTATTGTTCTGGGTTATAACGGAGGAATTTATTTCCCCATAATCAAAACATACCACCCCACTAAGTTTGGCCAGACAGAAACTCTTTACACGGACTATAGAAAGCTTGAAGAGCAAAGTTGGTCAATTTGGCCCATAGTAAGTTGGGACCCTTATGAGTCTGATTTGTCTTATGACACATACCCTGCTGCCCCGGACTCTAAACATTGGTTTGGAACGGATGACCGGGGCAGAGACGTTTTGGCAAGATTACTTTATGGATTCAGGTACAGTTTCTCCTATGCTTTTTGGGTTTGGTTTGCTTCTTATTTTATAGGGATCTTTTTGGGCGCAATTATGGGATATGTAGGAGGCTATACAGATTTAATAGGCCAAAGAATTGTGGAAATTTTTCAGTCCTTACCCTTCTTGCTCATTTTAATTACAGTTTTTACAGTCTTTAAAGTGACTCTTTTCAGTTTAGTTTTACTCACTGCCGCACTTTCGTGGACCATGATCTCGATCTATGTTCGGGCTGAATTCCTAAAACTGAGAAAAAGAGAATTTGTAGAGGCTGCTAGAGCCCAAGGCCAAAGTCGTCTTAAAATTATGTTTAAACACATACTACCAAATGCTATGGCTCCTGTGATTACATTTTCACCATTTGCTATAGCAGGTTATATATCTTCATTGTCCATACTTGATTATTTAGGTTTTGGGTTTCAACCCCCAACTCCAAGTTGGGGGGAGCTCCTATCTCAGGCGCAAGCGAACTTCACCTCTGCTTGGTGGTTGGCCGTTTATACTTCATTAGTTTTATTTATCACATTACTGTGCTTAAATTTAATTGGTGAAGGTGTCAGAGACGCCTTTGACCCTAGAAAAATTGTAAAGCAAAAACCAGCAAAAGAAACTAAAGCTTAGCTTTAGTTTTGTACCTGCTAATAAACTCTTTAGGCAGCTAGCAGTCTTCTAGTCTGCTGATGTCTATGTTTCAAAACTGTTCTGGTCTTTTGTTTCTGAACCTGTGATATCAGAGCCCTCTTTGAGGCATTGAATAAAGTATAAAGATCTTTACCTTCTTTAGTGCAATTAAGGTCTCTTTTATGAGGGAGTCTCAGTTCTAAATTCATTTTATATTTTTGTGGTAGATGGGAGCGTCCCTGATTTATTGGGTTAATATTAACAATGAGACATGTGGCATTAGATTTAATGGCTTGAATTTGCTCGGCCTTTTCGTAAATAAAACTTTCAAATGCGACAGATTTATCAACATTTCCCCATACGATTTTTGTAAGCATACTTTTCCTCCAGTGAACGTGAACATGACCCTAAATCTTAAAACTTACTCTAAGAGTGGGTTTTAACATAATAGCTTAAAGCCCTTTGAGTTTGGGAAAAGCAGGTAGATTCTATTGTTTTTGTAACAAGCTGAAACAAAAAAACATAAACTGATGAAAAAGTGTTTCAGATTGGACATAAAATTTAAATTGAATCTGACTAAAAAATTAGACCGCAATACTTTGAACATTTAGGTGTCGAATACGAGTCACGCCCTAGTTATGAGGTAGCTAACCCAGGCTACTTCATAACTAGGACACGTTTTAATACTTAGAAGATAAAATCTAATTTTTTTCTAGCTTTGGGATTTTCACAAACTGCAACGATGATCGCTGTGAACAAAATTGTAAAAGGTATAATGGCAAAGATAGTATCTTGTATCCACAGACCTCCGGCCAAACCTTTTTGTAGTGGAAGGGTCGCTAGTACAGCACAGGCTAAACCCCGAGGGCCCATCCCCATCATAATAAAACTATCTAGTGGTGATTCTTTATCGTTATAAAAGGCCAAAATAATCAAGTATCTTAAAACAAAAATACAAACTGTAACTAATAATGCAATAAGAAGAATTTGTACACTAGAGAACTGAATGAGCATCCCTAAGTATAAGAAGAAAAAAGTTTTAAGCAAAAAAGTCAGCTCTTTTAGAAGAGAAAGATCTTTATAAGACACTGGGATGGTGTTGAGATACATTTTTATTCCTGAAGGCAGTAAGTTTAAATTAGCCAAACCAAAACCAAGGCAAAGCACACCAATAGCCCCATTAAGCTGCACAAGTTCAATGGACCCATAGCAAAGCAGTGCCCAAGCTTCTCCAGAAAAAGTCATTTCTGTGAGATGAGGAAAGTATTTTTTAACAATGGCCCAAACCAGGGCTCCTGCGAAACCAAAAAGCCCTGCCAAAAGAGTGTTTGGACCTATCCCAATTAAAAGAGCCTGAGGTGAAACTAGTCCTTTTGAAAAACCATCTAATAAGACTAAAAATATGACAATAGCTAAAACGTCTGTGATGGCACTCTCTAGCGAAAGAACAGTTTTAGTTTTATCTTTCACACTGAGAAACTTAACCATGGGAATAACTATAGCTGATGAGGTGCTTCCTATACCTACCCCAGTCAAAATAGATATAGCCCAAGATTGTCCTCCCAGAAAATGGGCAATAACAGTTCCTACTAAAACAATAGAAAAAAAGCTCAACAATGAAAGCAAGGAAGCGGGAAGAAAAGATTCAATTAGATCTTTGGCCGTGAGGTGAAGTCCACCCTCATAAAGTATAACAACAAGTGCCAGAGTTGATAAAAAAGCTCCTACTTTACCCAAGTCTTGAGGGGTCACCCAGCCCATAATAGGTCCCATGATAAAACCAAGGCAAACAAGAATTAATAAATCTGGAATTTTAGTTTTTAAAAAAAACCAACTTAAGGCGTGCCCTAAAAAAAATAATAATCCTGCTCCAACAATAACTACAGCCATGTATCCCCACTTTCTTTATTCATTCTTAATATATAAGAATTATTTACCTCTGAGGAGTCAAAGTCTAGTTCAAATAAGTATATCCATATAGTGCATCGGAAAAATGTTGGATGAGCTTTCGAGCTTGTGTGGGTTTTAGAATTTTATTTTCAATGGCCATTTCACAATCTCTACGAAAATCCTCAAGAAGTTCTTTAGGCTTGTACTGAACATACCTGAGGACATCAGAGACAGAGTCGCCGGCAACCACATGGTCAATTTTGAAACCAGAGTCTTTTAGAGTGATATGTACAGCATCAGTGTCTCCAAAAAGATTATGCATATCTCCTAAAATTTCTTGGTAAGCTCCAGTTAGAAATATACCCATCAGATAAGGAGTTGCATCGTCGATAATTTGGTGGACTTCTAAGTAGCTTTTGGGTGTATCTGAATTAGGATCAATAAATTGGTTTATTTTTCCATCAGAATCACAGGTTAGATCCACTATTATGGCACGTCTTTCTGGTTTTTCCGTATGTCGATGTAGGGGCAAAACAGGAAAAACCTGATCCATGGCCCAGCTGTCTGGCAAAGATTGAAAGATTGAGAAATTACAAAAATAAGTGTCCGTCAGCCATTCATCTAAGTGATTGTGGAGTTCGCTATACTCATCTTTGTCAGCACTGATGTCATGCATTCTCGAGGCTAAGTTTAAGGTTTTTTTCTCAGCAAAAGCTCTTTGGCTTAAGTTTAAAACTCCGTGTGTAAAAAGCTGAAGTGTGTCTTTTTTAATTTGTTGAAGATCATGATAACTTTCAACCAGGTTTTCTAAGTTCAAATTTTTTGAAATATCTTCTAAATCTCTCAAGAGCTGATGATCTTCAGAGCTCACCTCATAGTCTGGAGAGTTCTTTGTTTTTAGAAATTCATTAGAACCTAGGACATCGGTAATAAGAAGTGAATGATGGGCCGTGAGAGAGCGACCAGATTCTGTAACTATATCTGGGTGAGGGACAGATTGTTCATTGCAGACAGAGTTCACAATATGGATCACATCATTGGCATACTCTTGCTCTGTATAGTTAAGTGTTCCAAAACTCTTTGAAGCGCCATCGTAATTAACACCTAAACCTCCGCCAACATCCAGGTATTGAAGAGGAGCGCCTAGTTTATAGAGTTCAGCGAAAAATCGAACCCCCTCTTTGATCGAGCTTTTAATGCTTAATATAGAAGGTATTTGTGAGCCAATATGAAAATGCAAAAGCTTAAGAGTATGGAGCATATTGTTTTCTTTTAAAAGATTTACACCTTCGATGATTTCAAAAGGAGTCAGTCCAAATTTAGATTTATGCCCGGAGCTCTCCATCCAGCGTCCTGACCCTTTTGTAGATAGCTTTGCTCTAAAACCTATTTGAGGTTCTATTTTGAGCTCTTTTGAGGCTTCTAAGATGAGATTGAGTTCTGACTTTCGGTCCACAACAATAACAATATTCTTATTAAGTTTCTGAGAAAGAATAGCGGTTTCAATGTATTCTTTGTCCTTAAAGCCATTGCAAATGATCATGTGTTTACTTGATTTCATTTTAGAGAGGGCAATAAGAAGTTCAGGCTTGCTTCCTGCCTCCAAACCTAAGTGATGAGAGTCTCCTAGTTTTACTAAGTCTTCCACAACATGTTTTTGTTGATTCACTTTAACTGGAAAAACCCCGCGGTAATTCCCTTTGTAAGCATTCTCTTCTATGGCTTTCGAAAAACAGCTTGATAAAAGTTCAATGCGATGTTCAAGAATACCGGGGAATCTCAGTAAAAGAGGAAGTCTTAGGCCTCGTTCTTTTAACTCCCCAGCGAGTTGAAACAAATCAAGACTTTTATCTTTAATTTTAATTTCCATGTGTCCGAGTTCGTTAATATCAAAATAGTCCTGGCTCCAAATATCCAAGCCATAGAGTTCTTTACTTTTTTGTGGGGACCAATCTTTCACTATATTCTCCAAAATTATACTGAACCCTACTAGATATTAAAAAAACCTAAGTGTGTTCAGGACAAGATTTACTCAATACAAACAGCATGTACTTTATTCAACTTGAGCAGATCCATTATTTAGCAATGAGGTTTAAAATTTTTCCTGCTTTGTAGATCACCTTTACAATATTTTTATCATCAATCTGTTGTTCAACACTAGGTAGAGCTTTAGCCATTGCAACAGCTTCGGACTCGTCAGCCTCAGGTGAAAGCTTTATGGTTCCTCTCATTTTACCATTAACCTGAACACCAAGTGTGACTTCTTCGTCTCGACAAAGTTCTTCTTTAAACTCCGGCCAAGGTTCCAACATCACGCTGGTCTTAAATCCCATTAATGCCCAAAGCTCTTCACTCAAATGTGGCGCAAAGGGAGCCAAAAGCTGAACCAAAACCTGTGCTGACTCTTTGGAAACTTCAGCTTCCTTGTAAAGCTCATTAACAAAAATCATCATTTGGCTAATGGCTGTGTTTAAACTTAAGGATTCTATATCTTGAGAAACTTTTTTAATGGTTTTATGTGTAGACTTAATGATTGTCTCAGAAGCTTGAGCGCTTAATTTTTTTAAGCTGTGGTCTTCGTCTAAAATAAGACGCCAAATTCTTTCTAAAAAGCGTCGAACCCCCTCTAAGCCATTCGTTTCCCAGATTTTGTCTTTGTCGTAGGGACCCATAAAACAGCTATAGATTCTTACGGCATCGGCTCCATATTTGACGCGAACCTCATCTGGGTTAACCCCGTTGCCTTTAGACTTTGACATTTTTTCCCCATCAGATCCAAGTATCATTCCTTGGTGAGCCAGTTTTTGATAGGGCTCAGGGGTGGAAGCCAATTTGTTGTCAAAAAGAAAGTTTTGCCAAAATCTGGAGTACAAGAGATGCCCCACTGTGTGCTCAGCACCGCCGCAGTAGAGGTCCACAGGCATCCAATAATTTTGAGCTTCCATTGAAGCCAGTTCGTTTTCATTGTGTGGGTCTGTATATCTTAAAAAATACCATGATGAACCTGCTGAGCCGGGCATGGTATGGCTCTCTCTTTGTCCATCAGGAGTCTGTATCCATTCTTTATTTCTAGCCAGAGGAGCAGCACCTGTATCATCTGGCTCATAGTCAGTAACTTCAGGTAATGTTAACGGGAGATCTTTGAGGGGCAACGCCTGGGACTCATTTCCTTGATGTATGATTGGGATAGGTTCACCCCAGTAACGTTGTCGAGAGAATAACCAATCTCTAAGTTTATATTGAACCTTGGCTTCGCCAAGGCTATCTTTTGTAAGCTCTTCAATGATTTTGGCCTTGGCCTCATCAGTGGGTAGGTTGTTTAAAAAGTCAGAATTAATACAGACACCAGAAGAGAGGTCAGGGAGCTCACCTTGTGTCTCAACGACTTTCTTGATTGGTAAACTAAATTTATTTGCAAATTCAAAATCTCTTTCATCGTGTGCCGGAACAGCCATGACAGCTCCAGTTCCATAGTTCATGAGGACGTAGTCTGAGATCCAAATAGGAATTTGAGTTTTAAGGTAAGGGTGTAAGGCGTAGGCTCCTGTAAACACTCCAGTTTTGTCAGTGCTAGATTTACGATCTAGATCACTTTTTTTCTGAGTGGCTTTAATATAGTTATGAACTTCGCCTTTTTGATCTTCTGAGGTGATTTTTGAAACTAATGGATTTTCAGGAGCCAAGCATAAATACGTGACTCCAAATAAAGTGTCTGGACGAGTTGTGAAGACGCTAATTTTAGAATCCTGGTTCTCAACTTTGAAGTAAATATTGGCGCCCACACTTTTTCCAATCCAATTTTTCTGGCCTTCCTGTGTGCGGTGGGGCCAGTCAAGATTTTCTAAGCCAGATAAAAGTTTTTCAGAGTAGTCCGTGATTTTGAGCATCCATTGTTTCATGGGTAGTTGAATAACCTCATGATCACCACGGGTGCTTTTTCCATCTTTAATCTCTTCATTGGCGAGAACAGTTTTTAAAGTAGGACACCAGTTCACTGGAACTTCTTTTTGATACGCTAACCCAGACTCAAAAAGTTTTGTGAAAATGAATTGAGTCCATTTGTAAAATTTAGGATCAGCTGTCGAGACAGATCTTTCCCAGTCAAAACTAAAGCCAAAACTCGCGAGCTGCCTCTCATAATTTTCTATTGCTTTTTGAGTTGTTTCAGCCGGATGAACGCCGTGTTTAATGGCATATTGCTCAGCGGGTAGTCCAAAGGCGTCCCATCCCATAGGGTGAAGCACGTTAAAACCTTTTGATCTTTTATACCTAGCAACTACATCGCTGGGTGTGTAAGAGGCAATATGCCCCACGTGAAGTCCTGAGGCTGATGGATAGGGAAACATATCAAGAACATAGAATTTGGGTTTTTTGCTTGGAAATTCAGCTTCAAAGCTTTTATTCTTAATCCAGAATTCCTGCCATTTTGGATCTAAATTATCATGTGAGTAGCTCATATTTATATCTCTTTTTTTTAAAACTAACTTTCGTTATAACATTTTTTTGGCAGAGTTAAAGTAAGGATTTAGCTCTATGAAATGCAAAGCAGGCAGCCGAGTAAACTCTATTTTACTGAATACATCAAAGCCCAAACCAAGGCCTTTGTCTGGCAAAACCCAACTGCTAGTAGCCTTAGCATTTTATGAGTCTTCTTGGGTCAATATTGGGCGAGAATATTCCGATAAGAAGCCAATGGAAGCAGTTACAGACCAACCCTATATACTTGTGGTTGATGATGACCCCAACATCACAAAAATGGTTTCTTTGACCTTAGGTCATATAGGCTATCATGTTATCACAGTGAGTTCTGGAGAAGAGGCCCTCAAGCATTGCAATAAAAAAACACCACATCTCGTACTCCTTGATATGAATATGCCAGGCATTGGTGGTCTAAAAACTCTAGAAAACATCAAAGCAAATTCTGAATTTATTTCTGTTATTTTTCTATCAGGTGAGTCTGAGACAGACACTGTCATTAAAGGGCTCAATATGGGAGCAGATGATTATATAAAAAAGCCCTTTCACCCTAGCGAATTAGTAGCACGTGTGAGAGCACAGATTCGGATTAAAGATCTGACAGATCGATTAAGTGTGGCCAATAAAAAACTCCAAGCTCTTGCAGAGACTGATGATCTGACAGGTCTATTTAATATGAGAAATTTATATCAGAAGTTAAACTCAGAGATTAAAAGGGCCAAGCGCTTTGATCGATATGTCGGGGTGGTCATGATGGATATGGATCATTTTAAAACAGTGAATGATTCTAACGATCATCTTTTTGGTAGCTTTGTACTCAAAGAGGTAGGGGGGCTCATCAAAAAGTGCATCCGTGAGGTGGATATCCCCGCGCGATATGGTGGGGATGAGTTTATTATGGTTTTATGTGAAACCCATCAAACCGGTGCAGAAATTTTTGGAGAACGCCTAAGGCGCTCTATAAAAATGCACACTTTTGATAATGGCTATTTTCAGATGAAACTCACCTGCAGTATAGGAATCGCCTTGGTCTCACCTAAAAACATAGGTGAATTTGAAGCAGAGACTTTGGTTAAATATGCGGATCAAGCCCTTTATATGTCCAAGAACAAAGGGCGAGACCAAGTCCACGTCCTCGACGTCAATGAGACTCTTCAGCTCGAAAAAGAAAAAAAATCTGCCTAGGGGCTGTGGAAGATTCGTTTGTCCACTACAAAAAACATCTCAAGTCGAAACTAGATTGAGCACTGAGAAAATTAAACTCTGACCTGAGTCACAACTAGAGCCTTCATGTAATTTTCTCAGTACCTAAGCTACTTTCTAGTGGGCTGCTTTTCTCGTTTGCACAAATGAATCTTCCGCAACCCCTAACCCTCATCTCAATGTCATCTTAGATTTCAGGATGTGAGGCAGAATTTTTTTATGCAAAGAGGTATTGTAGGGTGTGCCTTCTATAAGACAAAAAATGGAATCCCCCCCTCTTATGTGCTCCTCCTCACAAAATTTTAAGTAGACTCATGGCTTAAAAAAAATTTCTTCCGGCTGTGCTCATTGACCTAGAATACGATTGAATTTTGCAGCACCACGTCGAATTCGGGACACGCCCTATTTTCTCATTTGAAGTATTATACTACTTCAATGGATACAAAAATATTAAATGGTTTGCAGGCTTTTGAGTTTATAAATTTTGAGACTAAAACTCTTAAAATTGAAAGCCAGGTTTTGAAAGGAAATCCTTTAGGGGATTCTCATTTCAAGTCACACCCTGTTTTGATTCCAAAAAATTTGGAAAGTAAGGCAAAACTTATTTTCGTTTTGTCAGGTTATTCTAATAATGCTTTTAAAAATTTTAATACGAAGGTATTTGAAGACAACCTACCCCAAAAAATAGACTTCTGGGTTTCGCAAAATAGAGCTCCTCATGCAGTCTATGTATTTATAAATAATTTTACCTTCTGGGGTGGGGCTCAATATATTAATAGTGACTTAACGGGGCGTTATGAAGATCATATTTGTCAGGAGATTTTTCAGTCTCTAAAAAAACTTGAGTTGAATTTAGATTTTGATGACGTGACTCTTTTTGGATCTTCATCGGGAGGCTATGGAGCTTTACAATTGGGCTCTAAGTATCCTGAGCTCTTTTCTCAGGTCGTTGTGGTATCGCCAGATTCATTTTTTGATCAAAGCCTGCTTCCAGAAATTTTCAGATATACACCCCACATATTAAAATTGGGGGGGATTACAAAAATTGAAGAAGAACTAAAAAATAGAAATTCTTTGAAGCTTTCCTCTAAAGAATTATTTGGAGTCATGAATGTTATTGCAATGGCGAGCTGCTATAGTAAGAACTATGACTGGCCTATAGATGACATGGGATTGCTCAATCATGATGTTTGGTCTCATTGGAAGAGTCATGATCCCATTATTTTTTTAAAACAAAGAACATCAAATTTAAAAAAATTGAAGAAAATTATTGTCTGTGCAGGAGATCAAGATCAATATCAACTCCAGTATGGAGTCAGACAAATGACTCAAATATTCGAAGACGCTCAACTTAAGAACTTCGAAAGCTGGGAGTTTGAAGGGCACCATTTTAATATGAACAAACAGTACCCAGAATTATTTAAAAAAATGATTCAAATTTAAACCTCTTAAAAACAAGAAGAAAAGTGAGAATTCTATGAATTTGAACTCTCAGAATTTTCCACTTTTTTAAAACGTAGAGTGGAGACTCCATTTACAACTACAGATTCCAAAAACATTTTTTTGGGTCTGACCCAAAAGTTTCCTAAATTATTTTTATAAAGAGCTTCGTAGAGAACGAGCTCCTCTAAGGATTCGCTATGTCTCACTACTTTCAACACTCTATAAGTTTTGCCTTTGTAGTGCTGGTATAGGCCACCTAATTTTAGTTCTTTATTATTCATTATGAAATATTAACACAAAATCGAGGCCTATTTAGAAGTTGGGACAGGATCTAATACCCTGAAACGTAACCCTCTCCTCTATGATCGAAAGCACCTTCTAAGAACTCTTTTTTATTAAGGCGGATGCCATTCACAATAGCCACACCGTGGATCTCTTTAAGCTTGTGACCTTTTTTCATTAATGAATTTAAAGTTTCAGGTGTGAATTTGTTTTTTTCATAGAATAAAACATTAGGGAGATACTGATGGTGGATTCTAGGCTGCTGTATGGCTTCGTCCATATTGAGATCCTGAACCAATGTGCGGTACAAGACCTGGAAAACACCGTTTATTATACGTGGACCGCCTGGGGCCCCAAGGCTCATGACAGCCTTGTTGTTTTTTAAAACTAGTGTGGGGGACATAGAGCTTAAAGGTCTTTTTCCAGCTTGAACCTCATTGCCTTTTCCTTGTATGAGCCCAAACATATTAGGTTGGCCTGGTCGAGTAGTAAAATCATCCATTTGGTTATTTAAGGCAATTCCATATTTTTTACTAATCACTTTCGAGCCATAGTTACCATTGAGTGTAAGAGTCATAGCCAAAGCATTTCCTTTAGAGTCCATGACGCTGAAGTGTGTGGTTTCAGGGCTCTCCTGAGGAATAGGCATTGAAGAAGGTACTATAAAAGCTTTTGTGCTTGAAATTTTTTTTAAAAACTTTTTGCGAGAATCATCAGAAGTAAACTCAGAGATAGGATTTATATGAAAAGCGGGATCTCCTAATAGGTGCCGCTTTGAAAAACTCTGCTTCATGATCTCAGCTAAAAGGTGGTATTCATTGAGGCTTCTTGCTTCTGTTTTTTTAAGTTGAAGTCGCTGAGTTAGGTTTAGAGCAGCTCCAATAACAAGCCCACCACTAGATGGGGGTGGCATGAGCATTAACTTGTATCCTGCAAAATTTTCATATAGAGGCTTTCTCCATTTTGGCCGGTAGTTTTTGAGGTCTTCAAGACTCATCTCCCCACCGGCGGCACTAATAGACGAAACAAGATCCTCGGCGACACGGCCTTCATAAAAAGCTTTGGGGCCTTTTTTTCTAAAGAGCTTTAGAGCTTTAAAGAGTGCTTTTTGAGTTTGGATTTGACCAGGTTTAGGAAGAGCGGCTTGAGAGATAAGGAGGTGTTTCTTTGAAGCTGGGGACATTTTTTCAATATTTTTTGAAGTGTGCTTATACCACTCGCCAGAGACTCGAAAGCCTTTTTTAGAATATTTTAGCGCAGAGTTAAATAGCTTATGCCACTTTAGTTTGCCGTACTTACGATGAAGCTCCCAAAGTCCGTAAGGTATCCCGGGTACTCCTATGGCCTTTCCACCAAGCCTTGAGGCTTTAGGGCTGGCAGCTTGAATATAATATTGAGGATGAGTCTTAGCAGGAGCATGCTCTCTAAAATCAAGGACTTCACTTTGTGAGTCTATATGTACAAGGGCAAAACCACCGCCACCTAAGGCTGCAAAGTAAGGTGAGGTCACTGCGAGGACCAAGGCTGTGCTGACAGCAGCATCAACAATGTTGCCACCATTTTTGAAGGTCTGAACGCCCGACTCAACGGCAAGCTGAGACGGGCCTGTGATCATGATTTTTTGGGATTCAAAAGGGACAGCATATGAGTGGGGAGTAAAGTAAAAGCTGAAAGAAAAAAAGGTAGTAATGAACACTGAAGTTGCACTAAAAAAATAAGCTGTAAAAATCAAAAAAAACTCCATTGATAAAATAAAACACTTTTCGTGGTCATTCTCTATAGAGTGTACTTTGATATTTTTATTTTTGCTTGTCGAGAGCGTTAAGCATAATTCAAGAAATATAACATACAGTAAATAAAATCTTCTCTTGGGAGTAGAATACGGGCCTAAAATCTTGTAGAACTAAGAAGAGTTCTGTAGTGGAAGCGTTTTCAACTGTATTCATTCCTAATAAGGGGGTTGTGTTGGCAGGTTCATTATTTCGTTTAGCTCGGACATCTGAGCTTAAATTAGATTTTAATCCATTTGTAGATCAGTTTAAAAATGAGTTTTCAAAGAACTCTCTAGACCAAGAAGAGGCTCCTCTTCACAAAGAAAAATGGCGAGAGTTTTTAAAGCTGACAAAGAGCCATCCTTTGGACCTTGAAATTGGCACTGGGGCCGGGCATCATTTTGCCCATCATAGCCAAACTCAACCTAATCGATTTATTTTGGGCTTGGAGGCCAAGTACAAACCCTTGGTCCAATCTATTAGAAGGGCGTTAGATGCTGGGGCCCAGAATGCATTTATGGTTCGGTACAATGCTTATCATATCGAAGAGCTTTTTTCAGAAGAAGAAATTGATAATGTTTACATTCATCACCCAGACCCTTGGCCTAAGAAAAAACACTTTAAACACCGCTTAATTCAAGATGGCTACTTAGACCGTTTATGGATCATACAAAAATCCGATACATTTATTGAGTTTAAAACGGACTCAAGAGATTATTTCGACTGGTCTTTGGAAAGGTTTAATAATTCAAAATACAAAAAGATAGAGCATACGTTTGATCTACACAACTCAGAATACATTGGTGATAATTTCGTCACACAATTTGAGCAAATTTTTCTAAATAAAAATCAGCCCATCTACTGGGCTAAACTTTATAAGTAGAGTTCGAGTTTAATTTAGAGGTTCAACATATTTATTCGTTTCTAATGGGACTGCAAACTTAGTATGTGGGCTATTGCTATATATTTCAAAATCAACAGGATTGAGATTGTCTCCACTGGGGTCAAGATGTAAACCCTCCATTAGGGTTTTAGACACTTTCGATTCAAATTCACCCAAAGCCAGGTTCTTTAACTCTCTTAGAAAAATAGGAGAAGAAAAAGCTGAACCCTCGGGTAGATTGAACTTACGACTCAAGCTGACTCCAAGGTTAGGCGCACTATGTGCGACTCGATCAAATGCTTTTTTTGCCCCTTCATTTTCCATTACTTTTAAATTATTAAATTTTGAATTTAAGTAAATAGGCAAAAAAGTACTCCTTTTAGTTTTCATAGAATGGGCTAAATTGTACGGAGATTCGTCAGATTCAAGAAAGAGGCCTTCTTCAGAGAAAATATCAGTTACAAAATCTCTGCTTTGCTCCGACTCAGGGGATTCGTTGGGAAGAGAGCGTCGCTCAGAGAATTGATTATTAATCGAGTGGTCTTTTATAAAAAAACTCAAATAATTTTCAATATTGTGAGGTCCTCTGTGAACAATTTTTGCAAAGCTGACACTAGTATTTAGGCTTAAG
>CALGWV010000081.1 GCA_937936325.1 uncultured Bdellovibrionales bacterium
GAATTAAGTGTTTAAAAAAGATTTTTGGGCTCAAGAGCACTGAATTAAAACTTGAAAATATAAATTATTTATCTCTTGGTGAACCTAATTTAAAACTCTGTAATCTCGGAGTAGATCAAGCTGCCTTGCTATTTACGCTGATAAAAATACAATATTTGTTATAGATTCAAATTTTGAAGACTTTACACTATGAAATTATACACGACTATTAACGCCTCTAACCTCTAACAAAGATCTAGTCCTGTTGATTTATTAGAACAGCCCGAGGAGTCTATTTTATTTTATTTAAGGTCTCTTTATAACGGACCGAAGATAAGAGCTGATTATTAAGTGTAACTATAATTTTTAATTTAGAAGGTGTTTAATCAAGTATTTAAGAACTAAGACCAATTACAAAAAGGAGTGTCTTTATGAATAATAAAAAAATCTATTCTACAATCGTAACAGCTATATTAGCTGGGGGAATTTCTGCTCACGCTGAAATTAACCCAAATACTAATATCTCTGGTTCCACAGGTTATAATGTTGCGGATCAGTTCCCAACAGATGCAAAAGCAGGTGAGTGCTATGCCCGAGTGATCCTTCCTGCAAAAAAAGAAATGATCAAAACACAAGTTTTGGTTTCTGAAGCTACCGAAAAGTTAAAAACTATCCCAGCTACTTATAAAACTGTATCTCAGACAGTTGTTGTTAAAGAAGCTTCTGAAAGACTTGTTCCTGTCCCTGCCACATACAAAACTATTACTGAAAATATTGTGACAAAGCCGGCTGAGACTCGTTTAGTCAGAGTTCCTGCTACATATAAAACTATAACTGAAAGAATTATGGTTAAACCAGCTAGCACAAAATGGAAAGCTGGTGATGGTGGGTCCACGATCACAAAAGTAGATCATTCTACAGGTGAAGTTTTATGCTTAGTAGAAGAGCCCGCTGTTTACAAAACAGTGACTAAAAGAGTAGTTGCTACTCCTGCCACAAGCAGAGAAGAAATGATTCCTGCAGTAACAACGACTATTACTAAAAGAGTTGTTGATCAGCCTGCCACTTACAAAAAAGTGATGATTCCTGCTGAAACTCGCACCGTTCAGATCAGACAAGAAGCCACTCCAGCTCGTACAGTCGCCACAGTTGTCCCTGCACAATATACCACTGTAACGGCTGAAAAAATTGTGACAGCAGAAAAACCAACTTGGGCCCCTATTTTATGCAAAACGAACACAACTCCGGGTGTTGTCAGACGCATTCAAACGGCACTTAAAGCCAAAGGTCACTACAATGGGCCTATTGATGGTGATTTTGGACGAGGAACCACGAATGCTGTTTCAAAATACCAAAGAGCTAACGGACAAGCCCAAGGTGGATTGACGTTTGCTACACTTAGATCTCTTGGTGTTTCTCTTTAATTTAAAGATACACACTTAGGAATTCATTTAAAACCTATCAGACAGATGCCTGATGGGTTTTTTTATCTATTGCTCATTGCATAAATAAACCTAATTGATATTTCCTATTTTTTTTAGAGAAGCCTTCAAAACCAAGAACATCCTAAAGTTTTGCCAGGAGTGTCTTTGTGCTTTATCCCGCTTTGAACTAAGCTAGGCCTTGTTTTTCAAGTCAGGGAGAGCTCATGTTTCATAAGTGCACACTTATTATATTGTTTTTATTCGCAGCCACGAATGTCCAGGCCAATCTCAATCATAGCAATAGTATTTGGAATTATACGCCTGAGAACATGCAAACAGAGTCCTGCAAAAAGTTTGATCAATTTGCTTTCCAACAAGACGATAAAAAATCCTTAAAAACCAACCAAATCCTCGTATATGTTCAAGACAGTCCCGAAGACCTAGGACAGCTCGTCTATCAAAACTACCGAAAGCAAGACTCTGGAGATTATCTTTACGGCCCCCATCACTCAATGTCCATGATGTCTGGAAGCAAGAGTATAACAGCCACCTTTGCCCATACTCTATTTGCCAAAAAAATTAGATTTGAATCTACACAAGGAATCCAAAAGACATTAACCCCATCCACTTACCTCAAAGATATTATTAGCTATCAAGAGGCTATGGGCTCACAAATTAACCTGGAACAGCTTGAACTTCGCCATCAAGCCTTACTTAAAGACAATCCTAAGCTTAATTCGTTCTCCTTGGCTCAGAACCAAACGAATTATGAACTCATCCAACTGAAGCATCTCATTAAGATGACCTCAGGGCAGGTTTGGGATGAATCCTATACCTCTTACCTCGAGTCGAGTTTTCTAGATTTAAACTACGCAGCTCCAGAGTCTAGAAAAAAAAGCCTAGAGCATATTTTTTCATTTCCTTTTAGCTTTAAACCAGGTGATGTTTTTAAATTTAGTGCAGGCAACTCTTTCATACTCATGTTTGCCTTAGATCGTATACTCCCTCAAGGAGCACATCAGGCCCTTGAGGATGTTATATTTAAACCTATGGGCATGAACCATGCCTTTTTTGAAAGTGCCCCTGAGGGCCTTTCTTTTGCTTCTACGTACGCCTATATGACACCAGAAGAGATGTTGCGTTTAGGTGTCACACTTCTTAATGAAGGACGATGGATTAATGAAGCTTTAAAGTTCAAAAAACAAGTGCTTCCTGAACTTTACGTACAAAGCCTCCAAGCCTCAGACCCTAGCCTGCAAGACTTTAGTTTCAAGGCCCCCTCCTCCCACGCCAAAGCGATCACCACACAAGGTGAGTGGAGACGAGGATATTGGGGCAATTCAGATGTGCTTGGCAAAGCCAATGAACAAAACGAGCGTGAATTACTCCACTTTAGAGACTTCCCTAATAACAACCCAAAGACGTTTAAATGGGCCGGTCATTTCGGTCAGCAACTTATTGTTTTTCCTTTGGACAGTGACCCTAAAGTCGCCGCACATAAAATAGTATTCCCACTCAGACCGGAGGCCACATCCTCTGCCACTGAAATTGTTTTCCCTTTGGATTTAGTGGAAGCCCAGGCCAATTACAAAAGAATGGTCTTAGTTCGCACAGGGCAAAATGACGGTGAAGGTTATTGGGACAAAACGGATCAGTTGATGTATTTGGCAAGAAAATGCTTTGCAGATCCAGAGAACAAACTCCCAGCATATGTTTCAAGAAAAGACCGCCTTGCTCGTTTTCAGCCCCTTCTCCCTCAAAAGTCAGATGAACAGAAACTAGAAGAGATTAAATACAAGACCCATCTAGGTTTAAAGTCATTGAGTACTGGTTCAGCGCAAAGAGCTTTATCTAAAAAAATCTGCAGCTGTGTTTATATCCAAAAGCCCGGACGTAGCTCAAACTCTGCTGCAAACCGCCTAGAACAGTGTATTGACAATAGCCCATCATATTCATTACGAAGTTTAAGAAATACTTTACTTAAAGCTTCTTTGAATGATCAACACAAAGTCATTAAAGTGTATTTCCCTCCTCTAACCCCCAATTTAGAAGAAAGCGTAACTCACGCACTTGCTCCTATGACTGACTCTAGTGAAGATATGAAGGCCAGAAAACAGCTTTTGGAGTTCCTCATTCCAAAAGTTGTTCCTTTTATCACAGAAAAACTTCAAAACCCTCATTTTCTAAACTCTCAATTTTTAACGGATTCACTTTTAGAATTTTCAAAAAATAATTTTACAGAGCTCCACTCAATTAAAGGCTTTACAAAAAAAGTCATGAACCGACTCTCTGAAATTGAAAGCCATGTCGCTTATGCGCGGTATTCTGAAGATATAGCCACTAAAACTAAAGCATGCCAGATCGTTTCAGAGAAAGATTTAAAAACTCAAATTCAAGATTTAGATTTTTTTAAAAATGATAGATTAGATTTTAATGTTTGGTTAAAACAAGCTCAAAAGTGGACTTCTCAACTTTAAACTGGCACTGTATTTGCCTATACACGAAAGCTCAATTTAAAAAGTTCAGCTTGCATTGTGCCATACTTATGATGATCTAAATTTAAGAGAGCTGACATGAATTTTTAATCCTTGATAAAGAAAATTTTCAAACTTTTACCCCCAAAGTTTTCTACCTTCCCTGGGGATAACAATAACCATAATGAATTCCAATATCTTGCCAATGCTTGGTCGCCGCAGCTGAAGCTCCTGAAGACTTCCATATCTTCATATACTTGCCACTTTTTCCTGCAGAGGGATAAAGTGTTTTTAAATAGCTCTCAGGCGTACAAGGGGAACAGACTCCCTTAAACATCACTTGACCACTTGGACATGCTTGTTTAGAGCAAGTCAACGCTCCCCCCTCATAGGCTTGAACATAAGAAGACGCGGGGATCACGGTATAGTCAGATCTCTTTTTTGAAGGAGCCCCGTTTTTCCATAAAAGTTTTAAAGCATTATCGCCCAATAAATTCACATACCTTGTACGTATCAATAAAGGATTACTTTTTCTTAATATAAAGGGTCTGTCAGAATACTTAAACACAGACTGAGCTTGGGGTCCTTGATCTTGTTTTAAAAGCCTATACCAACTTGACCCTGAATAAAAATCCAAAAAAACATAATCATTAGCTTCAACAGCTATTGTATAATTTCCTTGAGCCTCCCCTTCTGGAGGGATAATTTTAGTATAAGTTTGAAAACCATAACCTGCTTTTAAAAATAAACCTTTTTTATTTCTTAGTCCACGACCATCATAAAATTTGGGATAAATAGCGTTAGAATTTTGAGGTCCAAAATTTATTTGATCGGCTAAAATAATACCGCCAATTCTATTACAACCTTTTATTGTTTGATCCACTCGAGTTTTTCCCTGAGGGGTGAAATAAACATGACCAAAAACTTTTCCAGTGGATGTATTTTTTGAAGTATTGGGTTCGCACACAGGGCGGCCAGCGAAGAAACATTGATTTTGAAACCTAATATATCCTTTTTGACACCTTAGCTCACAACTTCCATACCCAGTTGCTGTAAGTGTCTCAAGCCCTTGGGCTTCACCCACTCGGCAAGGCCTTTCCGCAATCATACATTTATTGTTGTATTTTTCAAAGCCAGGATTACAAAAATCGACTTCACAAGAGCTATAAGACCCATCTTTCATTAAACTCTCAGACCCTGATCCATGGCTTACTTCACAACTTTTGGAATTTTCAAAGCACCGACCATTAATTAGACTCTGAGTAGATGGATCCATACACTCTGTAGCACGACAACTAGAGCTTGGCTCATTATGTAAACGAAAAGCATTTTTTGCTAAGTCTAAATTACAGGAGATTTTTTCTGGAACACAAGTGTTTCCCGAGATTATAAAACCATCATTACATTTGTTGACATAACATTGAGATAAACTCCCACTAGCTAAACGTCTTTGGTAACCCAGGCCACTTCCGTTTGCAATCTCACAAGAAACCTCTGCTTTTTGGCACTGATCCCCAATTTTGACATAATCCTTATTGCAGTTTTTAACCATACACTTAGAGCCCTGCCCTTCGGCTCTAAGCTGTCCAACTCCATTAGAGACTGAACATGCTTCTTGAACACATTGACCTCCAATTTTTGTAAAACCAGTAAAACAGCGATCCGTTTGACAGACTAAATCAGAAGCAAGCAGTTTATGCATCCCTACCCCATTAGCCACAGAACAGGTTTTTAACACACAACTGTTATTGTGTTTTAAATATGGACCAGAACAACTTTGTGCCACACAGCTTAAAGCTCCATTTGAGTCAGCTTGATAAGCCCCATCCCCACCGGCTATATTACATTTTTTACTTATGCACTTTCCACCAGATTTTATAAAATCCCCATGGCAGCTCTCTAATTCACAAGGGCCTACACCAGATGTGGTCACTGTGGCAAACCCAAGTCCGCCATTAATAGGGCAACTTTGACGATCACTTACGCAAGCATTATTTTGATTTACAAACCCTGGCTGACAGTCAACATCTTGACAACTTAATTGATCTAATTCATCGGGCTTTAAAAACCCTGTACCGTGCGCTACTGAACAGGATTTACGTTCACAAGCTGTTTTTGAATCATTTGGAAAATAACCCTTGCTGCATAATGTGACTGAACATTTATTAGTGTCTGCCAATAAGACCCCTTCACCATTAGAAATGGGGCATGAATTGTCGATGGCAACACAAAGATTATTATCTTCACTATAGCCAGAGTGACAAACATTAACTCTGCACTCACCGTATTCACCTGAAGCCATGAGGTAATGTATGCCCGTACCATTTTCTATGGGACAAGCCTTTGAATTGGCTAAACAAGAATCATTGACCCCCGAGGATCCCACATTACACTTAACGGTGACAAATACATTTGAAATATCATATGGGCGATCATCAGAGTCATAAGCTTTTAAGAAGTACTCTCCAGCTTGATCAACCCTAATGTTTGATAAACTCAACACTGACCCCGTTTGCTCTGCAATGACTTGGTCATTGTAAATCCACTCATACCTTGTAGGGGATATTCCAGAGATCACTGATGTTAAGTCTAAGTTTTCACCTTCAACAAGAGAAACATCTCCCAAAATTTGACCAGTAACTTGGGTAGGTTCAACAATTTTAACCCGGATAGGAGGAAGCCTTTCTTCTTGAAAAATTCCACCTTCATTACTAGTGGCCATGATTTCATAAAGCCCTTCATTGCTCATGTCGACAGTATTGTAATTTAAACTCGCGGTGGTAAAAGAAGAAAGGTCTACTTGCGTAGTGCCTCCTTCAGGCGTGAAGGTCCAATGGTATTCAATAGGACTAGGCCCAGTACCATTAGCCACTAGATTTAAAGCTTGGCCTTGTAGTAAGGTTTGGTCACTAAAATTTACGGCATCTAGCTCTAAGCGAGGGATCACATCTAAATTCACCACTCCCACATTTTGCTGAGCACCACTGCTATTGTGGGAGATATTATAGGTCCCTGCAGAAGTTAAAAGTGTTGGGTTTAAAGTATAACTAGATCCCGTCACACCGGTTAAGACTTGAGAGGTTTGGCTGCCTCTGGGGGTAAAAGTCCATATGTAATTTGAAACTCCTGAGCTCCCCAAATCCTGAATCAAGGTTGGCGAAAGAGATAAGCTAGAAGGCTGCCCTTCTAAAACCACAAGACTCGAAGACCCACTGAGGCCAACAACCCCACTCACAAGGGTCGAGTTTACAGGGCGTTCACCGCTGATTTCAAATTGAGATTTAGCACAGTTTTGATAAAAAACAGTTAAGCCTAAAGCCGTAAAAATTAAAATTCCAAAACGATAGACCAACCCCGTTGTCACGCTATTCATACACCCCTCCAAAAAATCACATAATTTGTCTTATTTTATAAGACTTTTTTTTCTATGCTTTATTCTGTCATGATTTCTTGAAATTTTAATGCTGAATCCTCAGGTCTTAGACCTTCGTCGGACACCTTTTAGTGATGTATTTTCCGACTTGAGTCGCCATGGGTGTAAAATGATCTGACTTGTACTCATCGACTTGATGCCCATCAATACTATAAAAGCGCAACTCCGTCTTATTTTTATAAGCTTTTGTAGCCTGATAAGTGATACTATAAAAGTGACCTCGAGCGCCTATTAAATCATACTTAGGGGCTAAAATTTTATACCCCTAACATCTTTAACTTTTGAAGTTTCAATCACTTTATGTGGCCCTGTTTTCAAGTCTATAAGGGCTAAACCAAATATAAAGTCACAGCTTACATTTTTAGGGATAATGAGTTGATTTGCACCAGCAAACCCACAGAGACATGAAATTGAAAAAATTAAAAAGGCGTCTAAACCCAGATTCGCGGATAAGCTGCGAGGGAAAACTCATCAAACGTGCTTCAGCAGTGTCTAGCGCAGAAATTTTCACTTGAATCGGACTCACCTGTACGGTGAAAAGAGAACATTTTGAGCACGACGCTGAGGGAGGGGCGTTTCATGGGTTTTTACCGCCACTTATCCGCGGATCTGGGTCTAAACTTCTCATAATGTGGGAAGGCTAGCACCTTTATATATATAATTCAAAAGCAGATATTCTTCATATTAGAGCTCTAAAGAGGCCTAAAGACCCTTTCTTTGGGACTCCAGCATATACATGAAGATAGTATTCAAGTTTATCGCTCTCAATCAGTTCTATTTCACTGACTGAGCTTGATTCTTTGTCGTTTCAAAGATAGTTTTTCGGCTATGAATAAACTTGCACTCATAATAAAGACATCTTGTTTTCTGCTCTACTCTTTTTCACCTCAATACTCTTGGGCTGAAGCGCCTATTACAGCTGAATGCAACTCACTTTTTGTACATGACACCCTTTATTTAGATACTGGTATGAAGACTCTAGGAATGATGCTTGCTGCTGATCCAAATACTAACTTTGTCACCTACGAAGATACTTTTTATGTCCAATCTAACTCCTTAGGCATAAAAACAAATTTACGATTTGAAACTGGCCCTATTACTCCTCAAACAAAAGAAGCCCTTGTTGAGTTTTTTAGCATAATAAAAAAAGAAAAGCGTGGGTTCAGCCTGGAACAACTCCAAGCTCTCATCAAGAAACATAAAGCAGTAGTTTATGTTCATCAGGTCTCAACTGAAAATCATAAAATGAGCCTTGTTGAAGTCTCAAAGTTTATATCACAAACCCTCAAAATTTCTCTCAATAGGAGCTCAGACATTTTCCTTAGCCTTCCCTAGTGTCGGCCTAATGCTCTACTTCTGAATGAGGCTTGCCAAAAGCCTTTAATTTTGACATGATCACTTTTTTTGATTCGGAGGAAAAATGGCAAGTCCAAAAAGTAAAATTTCAAGATCTCGACGTGGTATGAGACGTTCTCACTGGGCTCTTAAGCCTGAACAGTCCAGCCTATGCACCAACTGTGGGTCTCTTCATCGTCCCCACCACCTTTGTCTTTCCTGTGGATATTATAAAGGCAAGCAAGTGGTTGTCGCTAAGCTGAGCGAAGAGGCTGAAGCTTAAAGCCCCTCCCCCAGTCTTAACTGCTATTCATGGCACATTAAAAACTCCCATAAGTATGGGAGTTTTTTTTTGCTCTCAACGCAGTTGGGCGCATAGCTGATTTGCACTTGAAGCTAAAGATGTTCTTAGGGGATCATAATTCACAACCTAAGCGTCTTATAAAATAAGCTCTTTTGATTCTAGCTTCGTGTGAGCGCTCACAGGCACGAGTGAAAACCTTAAAAGTAAACTTATTATCGCAACGCCTTTTTATAGGGAGATATATTATATGCTCAACACGAGAATAGCTGGCACGGGGTCTTACCTTCCTCCAGATACAATTACGAATCAAGACCTTGAAAAGCTTGTTGATACCAACGACCAGTGGATACGTGAGCGCACTGGGATCCAAGAGCGCCGCCGTGCAGATAAAGACCAGGTCACATCTGATCTTGCCCTCTTTGCAGCTACAGAAGCCATTGAGAATGCGGACTGTGACCCTAAAGAGATTGAGCACATTATTTTTGCTACAACCACTCCAGATATGAGCATGCCTAATTGCGCTTCTATATTACAGAACAAATTAGGGGTGGGCCCCTGCGGAGCTTTTGATCTCTACGCTGCATGCTCTGGGTTTTTGTACGGAGTCAGCATTGCAGATCTTATGTTACAAACAGGTGTTTACAAAAAAATTCTAGTTGTGGGTGCTGAAATACTCACTCGATTTACTGACTATGAAGATCGTGGCACATGTATTTTATTTTCAGATGGCGCTGGTGCTTTTGTTTTAGAAGCCCAGGAGTCTGATGAGTCCAAAGTTTACTCTCATCACTTGAGGTCTGACGGTAGCCTTGGCGAGCTTTTAACACTGGCCGCTGGCGGAAGCGCCACTCCCTTGTCTCAAGGAGCCCCAGAAAGAACCGAAGGTTTCATCAAGATGAACGGACGTGAGATTTTTAAGAATGCGATTCGTACAATGGTCTTTTGCAGCGAACAAGCTCTTGAAAAGGCCAAACTGAAAGCTGAAGACATTGACTGGCTTATCCCCCATCAAGCCAATACTCGAATCATTGATATGGTGGCAAAAAACTTTGGATTCCCTCAAGAAAAAGTTCTCAATATGATCTCCCATATGGGAAATACCTCTTCGGCCACCGTCCCTTATGTTTTTAATCAAGCCGTAAAAAATAAACAGATAAAAAGAGGGCAAAACGTTTTGTTAACCGCTTTTGGTGGTGGCATCACAAGTGGTAGCCTTTGTTTGAAGTATTAACAAGGATTAGGTTATGAAAATAAATTTTATTTATCCTGGCCAAGGCAGTCAAAGAGTAGGCATGGGACGTGAGCTTTTTGAAAACTTTACAGTTGTTAAAAATTGTTTTGAGGCTGCATCTGACTATCTGTCTCAGGATATGAAAAAGCTTTGTTTTGAGGGCCCTGAGTCTGATCTCACTCTGACAGAAAACACTCAACCTGCCATTGTGACCCTATCCACAGCGACCCAAGAACTTATAACTTCTGAATTTTCAAACCTCTCCCCCCAACTTTCTGCAGGTCACTCCGTAGGAGAGTATAGTGCACTCGTTGGAGCTTCTGTTTTAAGTTTTAATGAGGCACTCAGGAGTGTCAAAAAAAGAGGCCAAGCCATGCAAAGCGCTGTACCAGAAGGACAGGGCTCTATGGCTGCAGTACTAGGTCTAACACCTGATCAAGTGAATGAGATATGCCAGTGGGTTTTGTCTCGTCATAGCGGAAGTGTTCTCTCCCCGGCTAATTTTAATGGGCCCGGCCAAACTGTGGTGAGTGGTCATAAAAAAACAATTGATGATCTTGTAGAAAACATCAAAGACTACACATTTAAAAACCCACCCAAGAGACTCAAGGTGATCCCACTGAAAGTCTCCGCCCCTTTTCATTGCGCCATGATGAAGCCTGCGGAAGAGGCCTTGGCTCATTTTTTTGAGGATATAAAATTTGAAGATGGAAAGCATCCTGTGATTTCAAATACAACGGCTCAAGCTTCTTCAAAAGCCTCAACTTTAAAAAAAGAGCTCATAGATCAGGTCAGCTCTTCCGTCCAGTGGACTAAAACCATGGAGACTTTTTACTCTCATTCACAAGAAACTGTTTTTATCGAAGCCGGTGAAGGACAAGTTTTAAAAGGTCTTTTTAAAAAGTTCAATCCTGAAATAAAAGTCCACAGTGTTTCCGACTTGGAAAGCTTTAAAGCCTTGGAGACTGCCTTAAAAGCTTAAACTGATCAGACCTTAATGATAGACGTCACTATCAATTCTGAAATTTTACTGAGAGGTTCATGAGAGAGAAAAATTTGAAGCCTAAGTTTATAATGAACAAGCCCACTTTCGGCCGCAGAGCGTCTCCCGGAATATGCTAGGTACATATCACACACCGAGATACGCACAGCCGCGACGTTCAACGCTTGCTAATTATAGACTTAGGCTTCAAATTTTTCTCTCTCATGAACCTCTCAATAAAATCTTTGATACTTGAACATAAATTCATAGGAGTTTTCACATGACCCATTTAAACTTAGAAAATAAAAAGATTTTAGTTACTGGATCTAGCCGTGGTATTGGCGCTGGCTTAGCTCAGTACTTTTCAAAATTAGGCGCTAAAGTGGCTGTCACCTATGGACGCTCAAAAGAGCAAGCTGAAGCTGTTTTTTCAGAATTAGAGGGAAACGGGCATCAACTTTTAGCCTTAAACTTGAATGACTTCAAAGCCACTGGGGATAGCCTCGGACAGCTCATTAAAAACTGGGACGGAGAAATCCACGGGCTTGTTAATAATGCGGGAATCTCTAGAGATCAGCTATTAATGCGTCTTAAAGAAGAAGAGCTTTTAGAGGTTTTAAACACAAATTTGGCTTCAAGCATTTGGTGTACAAAACAAGTTCTCAAGCCCATGATGAAACAACGCCTTGGAAGCGTCGTTAATATTTCAAGTGTGATTGGTCATATGGGCAACGCAGGACAAGTGGCCTACGCGGCCTCAAAAGGCGGGCTTGAGGCCTTCACTAAGTCTTTGGCTAAGGAGCTAGGCTCACGCAACATTCGTGTGAATTCAGTGGCTCCTGGTTTTATCAAGACAGATATGACTCAAGACCTTTCAGAAAGTCAAAAAGAAGAGCTCCTTAAAAACCAGCCCCTCAACCGACTCGGCGAAGTGACCGATGTGGCCCAAGCCGCTGCATTCTTACTGAGTGAAAACTCAAGTTACATCACTGGCCAATGCCTACATGTTAACGGCGGACTCTATATGTAAATACTAAACATTTGGGGCAGTGTAAGATTAGCTTGGATAAATGTACCTTCCACAACCCTTAGGGACCTCTCCTCTGGATAGGCCTCTCAAGAGATATAGGCCTTTCTTCCAAACAAGATCCTGAGTTTTTCTCAGAAATCAATGACATTCAGCCCTATAAAGGGATTTTCAAAACTTCAATTTTAAAGTTTAATCTTGTGATATCTAAAAAATATTTTTAAGGAGTAACAAAATGGAATTAAATGTAAAAGTCACAAACCTTATTGAAACTCAACTTGGTGTTGAAAAAGAAAAGATCGTTCCAACGGCTAGCTTTATTGATGATCTCGGGGCAGATAGCTTGGATATTGTTGAGCTGATCATGTCTATGGAAGAAGAGTATGATATTGAAATTCCAGATGAAGATGCTGAAAAATTAAAAACTGTTCAAAACGTCATGGACTACTTAAAAGAGAAAAAAGTCTCTTAAGGCTTTTTTCTTATACGCTGATGCCATAGTCTTATGGCTCAGCACAAAATGGCTTTCTTTTTTACCGACCTGAGGTCGAGCATAAAGCCGCAGCCAACAAATTTAACTGAAGGCCCACAGGCATTGACCTAGAGGTCTAAATGATAAACTTTTAACTTTGAATATTTTTAAAAATGATTTGTCATTTTTCTTTCAGTGAATTGTAAGTAGTCTATTCTTTTTATTTATATGGAGCGAATATGAAGTTCACTACAGATAGCCAACCTCAAAGACGTGTTGTTGTCACAGGACTAGGGGTAGTCAGCCCACTAGGCTTGAGCCTTTCAGAAACCTGGGACAACTTGCTTAAAGGTCAAAGTGGCATTTCTCCTATTGAATGTTTTGACCCGAAAGACCATGGTGTCAGGTTTGCTGGAGAAATTAAAAACTTCGATCCAGAAAAATTTATTCCAAAAAAAGAACTTAAAAGAATGGCTCGATTCATTCAGCTCAGCCTGGCCTCCACTGAAGCGGCACTTAATGAAAGTGGACTCGACTTAGAAAAACTGGCCCCCACAGATTACGGAGTGATTATCGGAGTAGGAATGGGGGGGCTCGACACGATTGAAACTAGCCAAGATGTTTACCGGGAAAGAGGCCCCTCAAGGGTGTCTCCGTTTTTTATCCCAAGCTCCATCTCTAACTTAGCTCCGGGACAAATTGCCATAAAGTACAACGCCCAAGGACCCAACTTCACAACCACTTCTGCCTGTACATCAGGAGCCCATGCCATTGGAGAAGCAGCCAAAGTGATCCAAACTGGAATTTGTAAGGTTATGATTACAGGAGGCTCAGAGTCCGCCATCACGCCACTGAGTATTGCCGGCTTCACAAATATGAAAGCCCTCTCTACGAGAAACGATGCTCCTCAAAGTGCCTCTCGACCTTTTGACGTAGACCGCGACGGCTTTGTTATGGCAGAAGCTTCAGGAACTCTTATATTAGAAGACTACGAACATGCCCACAAAAGAGGAGCCACTATTTACGGAGAGCTTGTGGGTTACGGTGTGTCTTGCGATGCCTATCATATGACCAACCCGGCTCCTGAAGGACGAGGAGCGGCTCTCAGCATGGCCATGGCCCTCAAGCAGTCCGGACTGAGTGCAGATCAAGTGGGCTATGTGAACGCCCATGGGACGAGCACGCCTGCCGGAGATGGTTTGGAGAGCTTGGCTGTGGAGTCTGTTTTTAAAGATCATGCTAAAAATCAAAAACTTTGGGTCAGCAGCACGAAAAGCATGACCGGCCACGCCCTCGGAGCTGCTGGAGCTATTGAAGCCGCTTTCTCATTAATGAGTATGAAAACGGGGATGTGCCCGCCGACAATGAACTTGGATCAACCCAGCGAAGAATGCCGATTGAATTACCTTCCCCATGTTGCTCAAGAGAAAAGTATAGATGCTGTCTTATCAAATAGCTTTGGGTTTGGGGGCACAAATGCGAGCTTACTGTTTAAGAAAATATAAATAAGCTTTAGACTTCTAAGTCCATAGCGCCTATATCGGTTTATTTATTTTTGAGAGACTCGTACTCAAAATCGATAAACTCTTGAAAAGAGGGTTTTCGACCACCAAACTTTTTGTCTCCCCAAAAATTTAGAGGACCTAAAAAATTTTGAACACTCCATTCAGGATTCAAATCCAGCTCCGGAGTCCACGCCATCTCACGACCCCTCTCTACCTTAGGGATCCACTTCATCTCAGGAGTCCAATGTGGGTAAAGGATTTCTTTTAACTCCTGCGCATCCTTAAATGCACTCAAACCAAGATCAGGGTCCATTTTAAAGCTATTATTAAGTCCAAGGTACTCCCTGAGTCCTTTGCCGGCCCAGTTCATAGCGCAGCCTTTTCGACCGCGTGTTTTAAAGTCCGGATTAATGGCCACATTAGAGTGAGTCACAATATGGGTATCTGGAATCGCGACTCCTTCTACTAAAAATAAATACAGACGGAGATAAAAGATTAAATGTCTCACAGCCTTTAATTGTAGAAGGCTCACATTCTCATCCGTGTGTTTTCCCGTAATCTCAATACCAATTGAAGTTTGGTTTAAATACTTCACTCCATTCCATAAACTTAAGCCCGCATGACAGACTCTATGGGTGATGGGTCGGACATAGCCAATCTGCCCCTCTTGCCCCACAAGAAAGTGAGCTGATTTGTCTTTTTTCAAATGAGCTAAATCACTTCCAAAGTCATTGCCTTCAGTGGTATGCAAAACAATAAACTTATAGGCCTTCATGGTTTTCTGAGGGGTATTTAAGCAGTTTAACTCATGAGAAAAGGCTAAAGCTGAAAATAAAAAAAACCATCCAAACAAAACGAAATACTTCACTAAAGGCCTCTAAACTGACTTTACCCCCAAAAAAAAATATTAAAAACACCACCTAGCAATGTGTATTAATTCAGTTCTTTTAGAAAGTCACTATATCCGAGCTCTTTCATTTTATTTTTGGGGATAAACTTTAGGGCTGCGGAGTTAATACAGTATCTTTGGCCTGTAGGCTCGGGGCCATCGGCGAATACATGGCCGAGATGGTTTTTCCCGTATTTTGAACGGACTTCGGTTCTTGTGCGAAAAAGCTTTCTGTCTTTAAGCTCTACAATATTCTCTTCAGCGATGCTTTTATAAAAAGAAGGCCAGCCTGTTCCACTTTTATACTTATGACTAGATAGGAACAAAGGCTCCCCAGACAGCAGGTCCACATAGAGTCCTGGCTCTTTATTGTCCCAGTATTCATTTTTAAAAGGAGCCTCAGTGCCGTCTTTTTGAGTGACCTTAAACTGCTCATCGCTAAGGAGTTTTTTCAGTTCTGAAATAGATTCTGGTTTTTTATACTGTGTCCATTTGTTCACGGTCTGGGCTCCTTGATTTGATTTTTCATTTATCTTAGCATTTTTTGGATTTTTTGTAGTACATGAAACCCAGCTCATGCCCACCAAAATAAAAATGAGAAGCTTCATCTTTCACCTCTGTGGATTGAGGTTTAACCCCCTAATTCTTCGCCCTTCATCTCTATCGGCTCTTTCTATTTGGACATGAAGTGAATTCTTAAACAAGCCCCTTAAGTAGCTGAATTTATTTGACCATTCGACAAAGGC
This sequence comes from uncultured Bdellovibrionales bacterium, assembly GCA_937936325.1. Classification (GTDB taxonomy): domain Bacteria; phylum Bdellovibrionota; class Bdellovibrionia; order Bdellovibrionales; family UBA1609; genus CALGWV01. Next base: position 15,802 of record CALGWV010000081.1, read on the forward strand.
CAGATTGTTTTCGGTCTGATTTTCTTCAAGGCTTTCTAAAACCCCAGAACTCTCTAGCTCTTCAAAGCTTTCCATTCGGTAGAGGTCTATGTGGAGGTATTTTTTAGACTGACCTGGATACTCGTGTATTAAATTATAAGTTGGAGACCCAAATTCTTTTGGAAGCTGGCCAGATTCTAAGCTTAAAATAATTTGTTTTGTCAGCTCAGTTTTACCGGCCCCGAGATCCCCATCTATAAAAACAATATTTTTAGTCATCCACAGCTGTTTCTGAGACTGGACCCAGCTGACTAACTCTTTATGAGAGCTGATTTTCACATCAAAGTCTGAGTTTTTGGTCATGATTTTTAGTTAAGTTTGTCTTGAAGGAATCGCCCTAAGTCATTAGAAATGTGCGTGATTGTCTTCACGTTCTCACCTTCTACTAAGATCCTAAGCTTAGGTTCTGTCCCAGAGTAACGAATATAAATACGCCCATCTTCTCCGAGCTTATCCTGGCAGGCTTTTAAAAGCTGAGGATAAGCTTCAATTTCTGAAAGGGGAGGTTTTCGCAAAACATTCACATTTTTTAAAATCTGAGGAAGGTCCTGCATTTGCCCACCAAGCTCTGACAAGGGCTTATCCTGACTCAGCATGGTCTCTAAAACTTTGAGTGAGGCTAAAATCCCATCACCAGTTGTACAGTGGTCTAAAAAGATTAAATGCCCGGATTGCTCTCCCCCTAAGGAGTAGCCTCCCTTGATCATCTCCTCTATGACGTTTTTATCCCCCACATCGGCCCTGAGAACCTTGATCCCATGTTGATGCATGAGTTGGTCCAACCCCAGGTTGCTCATATGTGTGGCCACCAGAGTGTTCTTATTGAGCTTCTTCTGGGATTTCATATATATGGCTGAAAGAGCCAAGATATGGTCTCCATTTAAGACCTGGCCTTTTTCATCACACATAATGAGGCGATCTGCATCACCATCTAAAGCTATGCCTAAATCAGCTCGGTAAGTCTGAACAGCCTCACTCAGGTTTTCAGCATGTAGGGCGCCTGATTTCATATTTACGTTGAGCCCATTTGGAGAGTTTCCAAGTGTGATCACTTCCGCACCGAGCTCTTCAAAAATCATAGGGGCCAACTTATAGGCGGCACCGTGAGCTCCATCGACCACAATACGGAGCCCCTCAAGAGTCAAATCTATTGGGAAAACATTTTTAACGAATACAATATAGCGCCCAATGGCATCATCAATACGACGTGTGCGCCCTATATTCTCATTGATACTTAAATGTGCATTGAGATCTCCGTTTAAAACTAAGTCTTCGATTTCATTTTCCATGGTATCTGAAATTTTATAACCATCAGATCCAAAAATTTTGATTCCATTATCGTAATATGGGTTGTGTGAAGCTGAAATCATAATCCCCGCGTCGGCTCTCATATTCTCAGTTAAAAAGCCCACCCCTGGTGTAGGCATGGGCCCCACCAAGTGCACACGCACACCCATTGAGTTTAGGCCCGAAGCCAGCGCCTGCTCCAACATATAACCCGATAGACGTGTGTCCTTACCAATAACCACTTGAGCTGTTTCTCTTTTTAAGGTGTTTTTAGAAAGCACAAAGCCTAAAGCCTGTCCTAATTTCAAGATGATATCCGGAGTAATAGGAAAGCGTCCGGCACGACCACGCACACCGTCTGTACCAAAGAGAGCCTTAGGGAGAGAGATCACTTTTTTTGTTTTTATATTTGCTGACATAGACAACTTCCTTCTAGCCCATCAGTAGAAACCCAGATCTTTGGACCTGGGTAGAAATGGCCTCTATTTAGAAGGTATCTTTTTTTTCAAATAAAGTCGAATTTGAGGCGGGCTCATGGATTCCACATCCACCCCTACTGGCAGCCCTAGGCTCTCTTCTTTGAGCAGGATTAAGTTCAGACCAGAGTCCATTTTTCTAAGATCTACAAGTAGGTTTTGGTTTTGCTGCAAGTATCTTCTTAGAACTTGGCGTGGCCCTTTTAAGCGCACACGTACGGATACTGGAGCCTCTTCGACCTGGTCATCTGCCTTAAGGCTGTACTCCAAACTGAAGTTCTTTTCTATTGTAATTTTATTTTGAAAATTAAAAATCAACCAAAGACAGGCCGACATTAAAAATGAAATCCAAAGGATCTGCTTGTCCACCCTAATTTTTTTCATAAATCCACTCATCTCTTTGCCACAAACCATTTTTGAATTTGATCTTTGCCTTCGGTTAAATCTTTAACTTCAGTGAGCTGACCAGCATAAATCAAATTAATAGACTTTCGCTCTTCACTCACTAAAAATATGAGAGCGTCACAAACT
>CALGWV010000082.1 GCA_937936325.1 uncultured Bdellovibrionales bacterium
AGAGTTTAAAAATGTAAAATCTAAATTTTCTTGAGGCTTTAAAACCTCATCCAATTCATAGTTTTTAGGCTCTGAAATATGTTGACTTTTAACAACTTGCTTTGGGGAGCAACCTAAAAATAAGGATAAAAAATAGATAAAAATAATAAATTTAAACAGGTTCATTTTAAAATTCATCCCTAAGTGTATTGGTTATAATGTCTAGCCACATTCTATTCATTAATGCTGCCGTGGATACAATTTGCCCTGCACTCTTGTTAAAATTACTGCACGAGTCTTTCACATTCTGAATAATGTTTTGGTGGCCTTGCGTAGTGGCTTTTCTTTTAAGTTGACATTGAAATTTAGATTCTTCTTTAGCTACAGATGTATAAAATTCACCTAATGCAGAACCATCTCTGGAGGTCATAATTTCTTTTGGGATATAATACCCTGCAAACTCAATTTTCTTGTCAGCAGCAGTATCTTCGCAGGAAAAATCATCCCGATTAGCTTCAACATCCTCACTAGGGTTGGCTAAAAAATAAGAAGACAAACCGTATTTTTCACCACCCATAGGTCCAGAAATACAGTTATCAACCATTTCTTTACTCACAGAATTTAGATAGTCTTGAACTCCATTAACAGCGGTATGATCCACCTCTGGATCTTGGTAAAAATATGGAGGTATTATCCTGTATGTATAGACCAAGGCTGTATTTTGACTTGTAAATCTCATCTTAGATGCTGGGTAAAGATACATATTAGATGCAGTCACTAAAACTTCACCTGATGGGCGAATATAAATATTATCCACCGGAGTCTCCTCACGAGTATCTGGATCATAAATAATAGCAGAGATTTTATTATAATAATCTACACCTGCTTCCTTTTCATTAAATTCTATCAACACGTATATGGCTTTAAACTCAAACCCGTATTGAGAGTTTAATTTATCAAATAAATACTGATTATAGTTCATTCCTTTTCCAGTGGACAAATTATGCCTTAACAAATAACCCAAGGTTGGAATCAAACGCCCCATATGTGTCGATCTTTTATTTCTAATACCTGCAAACTCTAAGTTTTGAGAAATAACTTCTGTGATAGATTCGGTAAAGTATTTGTAATAAAATGTGCTGTATTTCCCACCACCACTAAAGTGACCTAGAGTAAACAGGCCTCCACCAGGTATGCTTCCATAGGCTTGGCTTGAAGTTAAAAAACTTAAGGCTGGTATTTTCAAAGTGAGATTACTTAACTCAGACCATGTTCCTAAAAAAGAATAAGGAATGCGCCCTGCATTTCCAAAAACATACTCCGAATAGTAGGATTGGTTTCTATCATACTTTGTAAAATCTTGAGCTTCAGTACTTAAAATTTCATCTTTTACAAATTTGACAATTTTTTTGTTTGCCTGGCAAAGTCTTAATATTTTTTCATGTGCAAAAACTTCTTTTAAGTATTCATTATTGCTTTCCGGGTCACATTCTGAAAACTCTAGCATGGCCTGAGTATTATTTAACATTTTATAAAAGAGTTTATCCTTATCGTCTAAATTCCCATCAGATGAAAACCTTGTCTCTTTAATAAGGTTTAGCATTTCATCAAAGAAAAGCCTGAGTCTCGCAAACTGTTCTGTAGAGTGTCTCCAAATCCAACTTTCTAAACGAGGTCCAGGAATTTGACTCAATTGTCCAGGATTATAGAAATAAGACTTTAAATCACGCAACTGATTCATATATGTCTCAGCAATATCACTCGGATAGGCCCCTATGTCGTGCACATTACAATCATAAGAAATATAAAAGTTCTTTTCATAATCAGTACAACTTGGAAAATAAGCTAATGGATTATTAGTATTTGAGTCAGATTTATTAGTATTCTTAATAGGTATTTCAGCAGATTTATTAATTGGAATAAATTCATATTTATCTTTTATAGGATCATATACTGCATATTTTTTATTATAAAGATATTGAGCCACTAGGTGATCATGAGGACCTGGCTTAAACTCACTTTTATTCATCGTTACCGTAAGATAAGGAGGGTAATAGTCCATAACCGTACTCATGTTTTTAGAGTAGACTTTATTGTCTATATCTGATTTGGAGTTTTCCTTAAGGGCATTGTAAATTGAAAGGGGCACCTTATCTTTATCTGGCATCACATTGCCTTTAAACTGATGACCAAATCCTAAAAAGTGTCCAACCTCATGAAGAGAGGTTTGCACCACTTCTGCGTCAAAAGCTTGGTCGATAGAATATAAAGTATCATTAATAGTTCGAAAAAAACTCTGATATGAGATTCCACTGAAACTGGGTTCAACTAGGGGTTTATTTAATACGTCAAATCTTTCTAATTTAGGCATGCTTGGAAGTGGCTCTGTATTCTTAAAAAGATTTCTTCCGTTTAATATTTCAGTTAGCGTGTGCTGGCTAAAATAATTCTCTACAGATTCTTGAGCCTCTAAAAAGTTGGTGCTTCCATAGGGTTTAAAATCTGATGCTAAAATATTTTGATTCCACTTTGAAATATAATCTTTTTGACGAACCTCAGGGGTTTTAAGCCTTCCATAAGCTTTTAAGAAATTAAAATTTTCATTATAACGATAAAGCCTGGATAAATAAACATTTCCTCCTTCACCAGATAAGCTCACTAGCGGTAATTGGCTTTTGAGCTTACGCTTTAGCCCTCCCCCAAAAAACGTGACAGAACCCCATTTAAATTCTCCATTTAAAACATCAGCGCTGGAGTTTGCCATAGCAATTGGTGCTGTAGGACTATCTGCAACCTCTTCATCGTGAATCCAAATAAAACTGGAGTATCTTAAATCAAAATTGTGTTCACTAGGATAAGGCTCATCTGTAACATAAAAGGGGAAATTTGCAGCACTGTAACTTGGGTTTTCATTTAAAGCTTTTTGAACCTGTGGATAAGGGGCATTAAATTCTGAATCAGAAACTCCCGCTGTTGTAAAAACTTCATTCCAAAGTCGATAAGCTGCTTTCACATTCTCACGTTGGTCCTCTGGGACATCTTTAAGATAAATTTTATGCTGACGACTGAGATCCCACTTTCCAGCATAAAGTTCAGTCCCTAACCCTTCATAGCTTTTTGCAAACTTAAAAACCAGTTTAAAATGTTGGCTCGAGCTAGCCTTTAATTTAGTGATATTATCATTGAGTTTTGGGTTGTTTTTATATTCTAAAAAATTAAAGCGGAAACGCGCTTGGACATCCGCCCCAAAAGCAGGATGCATGATGTCAGCGCTAAATCCTAAAAAGCCTTGGCTTGGGACAAATTCTTTTTTAGAAATGGATTTAATCTGGGCAGAGTTGTTTTGGGTTCTCAACAAAGAGTAGGCCCAACCATTAAGTCGCATGGACTTTAAATTCACATCCATATAATCTCGAAACTCAGCTTGTGAACGATCACTGATTTTTACGAGCTTCGACTTATCTTCTCTACCATATGTGTCCTTAGGGTGCTCTAGATAATAATGTCGATCCACATTAAATTCTATGGCATTTTTAATCCACTTGTCAGGATTTTCAACATATGAAGGGTTAATAATGTCTCCAACAAGCTTATTTTTTTGAACTCTAAAACGTATATTACAATGCATAGAGTTATTAAATAAGTGAGTGACCACTCTGCTGGCTTGCCCTCTCTCTAGCTCAGAGGCCCAACCACACAAGAAAGTTTTTTGACGCCCTTCTTTATCAAAGAAGAAGTCTCTTCTGACTTGTAAAATTTCAGGTGAATTTGGAACAGGAGTCTCTATGGCCCGCTTCTGGAATGTGCAAGAGGCCAAAAAGAGAATAATAATGAAAGCAGATGGGGCAATAGCTAAATTGCCAAGCCCAGTTCTAATGTTTTGTCTATAAATAAAAGGAAACATCCCAACTCCATATCCCCTCCCAAAAAGACAAGGGGTATCTTAACTAAATTAAAAGTACATTCACACATCAAAATACTTATTACATCTATTAGAAGTACTTATGAACTATCGTTTTTTTTGGTCTACAGGGTAAAATGATGCAAATTCAAGTCCGTTTTAAAATGGGCAAGAAAAAGCTCTAATGTCATTTGGGGGCTTTTCAAGAACAAAACTTGAGCCTTGACCCATCCCAAAAAGTCACTGTCAAAAGTTTAGACAGCTCAGACCACTAACGGACTATCTTGTTTAATCTGCTGATTTCTATGACACTAAATAGGAGATGAGAAAAAAAAATCAAGTTCA
>CALGWV010000083.1 GCA_937936325.1 uncultured Bdellovibrionales bacterium
CTGGTTGTCTCATATCTTTACCTCTGTTTTTGACGTTTGACTGTCTATACAGAATACGGTGCAGGAATTTTGGGGCAACCATGGGGTTTTTCATATTCATGACACCGTACCAAAGTGGCATTACTTTTGGTCCCATGCGGGGTCCCATGTGATGCGTGCTGTGCCATTCTCTCGGTCTACAAATTGGCGAGCAGCTTGCAAGAAGTAATCCTAACGAGGAAATTAAACTATGAATATCAAAATAAAGACAATCTCTACAGTTTTATATAACCTAATGTTTTTAGCATTTGCAGAGGCATCATTATGCAACATAGAGCAGTCTAATTTTCTAGATCATTGTAAAAAAAAGAACAGACGAATGTACAACTCTAGCCAGAAATGTTCTCTTGCCCACAAAGTGTTTGTTGAAATTCATCAATGTAATGAAAGTAATGAAACAAAAATTCTTCCTTTGGAGTTAAAAAATCTAATTGACGAGCTTAAAAAGCATCATACTGTTGACAGAGTTGTAAAAATGGATATGGGGCGTTTAGATCTTTACTCAAGTATGTTGCTTGCGATGAAAAGTAATAATTTGGAAACGCTGAGTATTCTTTGCTATCAATCTAATGTAAGTGCGCCTCCATGGCTGGACGATTATGAAGTAAATGAAATAGACTGGATGTATTATGCTGATTTAAAATCTTTTCCACTTTTCGCAGCGGCGATTCAAACGACTAACCTGAATAATAAAACTTATGATGTTCACTTGCCGGTTTGTGCTTCGGCAAATGGTGGAACTCAAAATAAAGCGAAGTCATCAGCAATCGAAAATGCTCAACAGAGTTTTACGAATGCTTGTAATAAGATTGGTGGTGAGCCTGTGTCCACAAGTGGTAGCACTACTATTGCGGAAAGTAGAGTTGAACCAGGTAATTCAAGCTGGGGCTCTGCTCTGTGGGGTTCTGTTGGAGGGGATTCTGGTCGTGCTCAGGGCTTTGCTGTTCATATGGGACTCTGCCGTATCAATTATTAGGTAAATATATTCGGTGCCCCGCACCTGAGAGTATTGCGTCGCAATACTCTCAGGTGCGAGGCACCGAATGAGAACTAAACGTTAAAGCTTCAAAGAGTTTTTTATAAATACCACCAAAGCCTCCATTGCTCATAAGACAAATTAAGTCTCCGGACTGAGTTTGTTTTTTCAAAAAGTCGACCATTTCATCCACATCTAAAACTCGGGCATTTTTATTTTGCTTTTGGGTGTTGATATCTTGGGCTAGAAGCTCTGATGAGAAGAGCTGATCTTGTGGTAAATCGGGTAGGTTAAACGGGGGAGCTAAAATCACTGCGTCTGCAGCTAAAAATGATTTTATATATGTTTTTTGAAAACGAGAACGTCTAGACGTAGCAGACCTAGGTTCAAAAATAGCCCAAAGTTTTTTCTTCGGATACTTTTGTTTTAAGCCCTCTAAGGTGAGCTTTACCGCTGTAGGGTGGTGGGCAAAATCCTCAATCAACATGACACCGCCCGGTTCACCTAAAACTTCTTGGCGCCGCTTGACACCTTCAAAACTGGCAATGGCTTTTTTCACTTGGTCTGCCGGCCAGCCTAATTCCAGAGCCAGACTGATGGCAAAGCCTTGATTTAATAGATTATGATCCCCGCTCATTTTTGAATAAAACTTTAATTTTTGATCATTTATTGAAAGTTCAAACTCACCGCCTTGGCCTGAGAGTTGGGCCTGGGCCAGTTCGTTTCTCCCTAGTGGAATTTTTTTGCATTTTGCATATTCTAAAAGACCTAAAATATTTGGATCTTCGCAGTTGTAAATTAAAAGTCCATCGGCAGGTATAAGCTCAAGAAGTTTTTTAAAGGATTCTAAGATTTCATCAATGCTGTTATAGATGTCAGCATGGTCAAATTCAATACTCGTTAGTAAAACATATTTAGGTTTGTAGTAGATGAACTTCGGCACCTTATCAAAAAAAGCCGTGTCGTACTCATCGCCTTCAATGATGAATAAATTTTGTTCTGGTTTGGCAAATGAGACTCCTAAATTTTTAGGTATGCCCCCGACCAAATACCCTGGTTGCTTCCCGCACTCATGGGCGATCCAGGTCATTAAACTGGTTGTTGTGGTCTTTCCGTGAGTCCCCGCGACAACGATAGAGTCTCGATCTCCAATAATAAAATCACCCATGAGCTTTGGAAATGAAGTATAGGGTATATCACTGGACAAAAGAGCCTGAGCTTCTTCCATGTTTTTAGAAATCACATTTCCAACAACTACAAAATCAGGTTGGGGTGAAAGATTTTCTTTTTTATAGCCTTTCATGACTTCTATATTTAAGTCTTTAAGAACCTCACTCATTGGAGGATAAATATTTTGATCGCTGCCCGTCACCTTATAACCTTGGCTTTTGAGTATTCCAGCCAGCGCACCCATAGCTGTGCCACAAATACCCATTAAATGAACATGGGCCCCAGGTTTAAGCTTTGCTAATTCTTGATTCATAAATTTCTCCAAGCCCAATCGTGAATTTGGGGCCTCAAGCTATTAAAGCTCTTGTTGTTCCGATTAGGATAGGTTCGATTCGTGAGAACACCAACAGCCAAGTTTTTCACCGGGTCGTACCAAATGGAGGGCCCTGTAAATGCGAGATGTCCCAGGGATTTTTTAGAAAATTCAGACCCTGCTGTGGAATTCGTTTTAGCAGGCAACATCCACCCCCAAGTCCAATCCTTATAAGCTCGTGTAAAAAAAGGTGATTTTGGGTTTTGCTCATATTCTGTTTTCAAAAGCCTTATAAAAGCTTTAAGGTCGTCCATTCGCCCGAAAAGCCCTGCATGTGGGGCGACACCTCCCATGGCCCAAGCGTTTTCATCTCCCACCTCACCTTGAAGTGTTTTTTTCCTCCAAGGACATTTCTCACTTGGGGCGATTTGATTTTGCCCCACCTTTTTCTTACCGCCTATGGGCCGAAAATGGAACTGAGTTTCGGGAAGGCATTCTTCCTTATAGCTCTCCCATATTTTCAGAAGAGGCCAAGAGAAAATCTCTTCAAGTAAAAAGCCTAAAACTAAAAAACCCAGATCAGAATAATTTGATGTTTTACCCCCACTCACTTTTTGCTGGCTGAGCTCAAGCTTGTATTTATTTTTAGCGCGTTCAAAAGAATAATCTTGAACTTTTAAATAGAGCTTTTGATGAGCGGCCAGCCCTGAACTATGAGAAAGAAGATCACTGACCTTATAATTATCAGGAATCCATTTTAAGTATTTTGAAACAGAAGACTTCAGCAGCTGGGGTTGAGCCTTATATATCTGCTGGAATACACCTACAGTGAAAATCACCTTCGTCAATGAGGCCAAATCATAGTAGGCCCAGGTCTTACCCCATTTTTGGTTGAGTCGCATTTTAGAATTTTTAAGAACTAAAATTTGAAGCCCAGGTATTGAACCGGCTGCGATAGACTCATCAATTATAGAATTTAATTTTTTCAACAGCTTTTATCCTTTCTTAGACTCTTGGCATTCTATTGAATCAAGAGACAAATCATTTAAGCCCAATTGCGGTTAAAAAGAAGGTGTTTCCCCTCTTTTAACTCCATTTCACTGGGAGTTCCAAAGTAGAGAGCTTGGTTCACATCCTCATGCCCCACTTTCAAGCCTGAATACACAGGCAGGCTTTGTTTTTCAGCCCAATGCTTTATTGTTTTCTGGATCCTTTGTCTCTCATCCTTGTCAGGGTGGGTCAGATCTCCAAAAACTAGGGCTTGAGTTTGCTTGAAAAATCCAGCTTGAGTCATATGGTATAGAATTCGGTCGATCTTGTAGGCCGGCTCATTGACTTCTTCTAGAATTAAAATTCCCGGAAGAGGCTTTCCCCAAGGAGTCCCAATCAAAGATTGTAAAGTGACGAGGTTCCCCCCCCAGCACTTCGCTTTTAAGTTTTTTAAAGTCTCACCTGGCTTGTTTACGGCTTGGAGCTGATGTGTATAGGTTTTAGGTTTTGGAGCTAGAATATACTCATTATAAAACTCGATTAGAGGAGCCACTCCCCCTTGAGACAATCTTCCAATATGGGGACCATGCAAAGTGGGTTGCTGATACTGAGTCAAAATAAAATGATGCAATGAAGTTAAATCACTAAAGCCCACAAATTTAATTTGAGATTTTGTCTTAATTTTTCTTTCAGCCAAGCTTTGAAGGAGCTGTATGGATCCATAGCCTCCACGAAGAGCCCAAATCACAGGATTCTGATCTGACTCTAAGGCTTCTAATAAATTATAAAGGCGATCTTCTGAGGGAGAAGAGCATAGAGGGTCAGAGTCTCCATAGTTTCTGGGCAACTGATAGGGGATTAGACTTTGGTCTAAAACTTGAGTGAGTTTTTTGTATTCATCATCACTAATTTTTCCAGCAGGGGCGATCACGTAGAGCATAAGCCTTAGAATAGGGACTTAAAAACTAAATGACAACAAACTTTGCTTACCTCTGTTTTAGAGGCTTTGTTTAACACCCACTGGAGTGCCAATTCTTTAAGATTTCCCTTATACTCAAACTGGGAGCACTTAGGTTTCTTAAGTGCCTCCACTCACTTTGTATAAGGATCGCTTTTTTGAAATCTATAGGTATAGACATTGGACACTTTTATATCAAACTTGTGGAATTAAACGTCCAACCCAAGTCGTATAGCATTTCCAGAATGGAGCTGTATCCTTTATCTCAAGATCCTACAAAAGATCGCGACCTAGAAATTTTGGAAATTCTTAAAAAAATAAAAGCTCAGTTTCCAACAGAGAATTTTTCACTACAAACCAATATTACAGGTGGGTTTTTAACAGGACATCATCTCCACCTCCCTTTTAAAGAAAGATTTAAAATAAAAAAAATATTAGCGTTTGAGCTAGAAGAAAACATCCCCCTTCAAATGAGTGACACTCTATTTGATTTCAGGATAACGGCTCAACATCCCTTAGGCAGTGAACTTATCGCTTTTGCCGTTAAAAAAGAAGGGGTCAAAAAGAGCATTTCACGTTTTCAAGACGTCGGACTCGAACCCACAATTGTTGCTCCGGCGATCATGGCTTTAAATAATTTATTTGAAAATCCAAAATCAACTCTGTCTCAACTTGAAGCCCCACCTGAATATCACCTGCTCAACTCAGAAGTAAATGATGAGGCTACAGACGAGAACACGAAACCGGATTCTGCCACTCAAACTCCTATTGAACTTGGTGAAGCTCATGCCGCTGAAATCGTTATTGATCTTGGACATAAAGAGTCTCTTGTTCTTGTAAGATCAAATAAAAAATTAATGGAAGTTCGAAAATTATCTTGGGGGTGTCATGAATGGGCGCCCTTATTTTTAGAGGCTTTTGAACTCACCCCACAATCTGTCCATAATTTTATTAATACGAAATCAGGCTTTAGCCTCCAACCCAGAAAGCTCTCTGACGAACAATCCAAACCACATCTGCTCTTAGAAAAAGGCATTCAGCCCCTACTCACTGAGCTTAAAGTATTCATTCTAGAGCTGAGATCAAAATACGCCCTTAAAGTCAGAGCCATTGGCCTGATCGGTGGCGGAGCCTTGATTGAAAACATTGGGCCATTTATGACCCAAAAATTAGGCATTGCTACAAACCCCGTAGACAAGTTAAGTGCTCATCCTCAATTGAAACTTCAAGAACCTTCAGGAAAACTGATGGGGGTGGCCTATGGACTCGCACTGGAAGGATTACGAGGGGCCAGAAACCCAGCTCTTAATTTTAGACAAGACGAGTTTGCATTAAAAAATAAAAACTGGGAAAGCTTCTCGGAAAAATGGGGCTACAGCCTCAAACTCGCTAGTGTTTTACTCTTGTGTTTAATCGCTTATAGCTTAGCACGCCCTCTATTAAGCGCTGAGCTTTTAAAACAGAGTCACTTAAAGCGAAGCTCTGCAGCAAACGCCTATGCCTATTTAAACCGCACACAAAGTTCTCCTGAAGCTTTAGAAAAATTTCTCGACCGACAAGAGCGTGTTCTAAAAAACTATAAACAAACACAAAATTTTAAAAACCCACCTGATGGAATTGATTTTTATAAAGCTCTTAATGTTAAACCTCTTCCAGCCATAGATACTGTCGAACTCCAAAGATACTCATTAAACAATAGAACGCTCACTTTAGTGGGGCTGACTAAAAATAAAAAAGCTCTTAAAAGTTTAAAAGACAAACTGATCACTATTTCTAAAGACTCTAAAATTAAAAAAGAAACCTATACCCCTAACGAACAATCAGGATTGACTCAGTTTTTCTTTGAAATTCTTATTAAAGGACCTTCTTAAAATGGCTTTTGAATCTTTACAAGAAAATATCAAAGAAAAATTTCAAAGCATAGGCAGCAAGATCAGAGAATCTCAATCTTACAATGAATTGGTAGAGCGTTATCAAGATTTGAGCCCTAAGGTTCAGAAAATTCTTTTCTACCTGGGTCTAACTTTACTTTTACTTTTGATTTTCGCTTACCCGCTTTACTCATTTTATTCGTCTTCAAGAGACCTCTCTCAACACAATAAGAATCTTTATTTAGTTTCTGAGCTTAAAAAAAATTTCTACAAAAAATCAGAGCTTAAAAATATGCCTCAAAAAAAAGAGATGTTTCAAATTCAAGGAGACATTCGCTCCAGACTTGAAAACTTAAAATTATTGCCAGAACAAATCGATATGCAAAGCTACAAGCCTGAAACAAAATCTTTATTCCCCCCCGGTGTAGAAGCCCAAGGCCTAAAGCTCAGGCTCTCAAATATAAACATGGAACAGTTCACTCGCGTGAGTATGATGTTGAAACAACTTCATCCCAACATCATAATTGGTGAAGTCCAAATTAACAAATCCACTGACGCGGAAAAACCAGAGTATCAAAATGCTAAGTTTGAAATCATTAACTACTATGTCGATATGGGAAGCAAAACAAAACTCCTCCCTCCAAAAGCAGATCGCAAAAAAGAGAAACCCGCCTCATGATTGAAAATTTCGCACAACTTATTTTAAAGATTTTTGTTCATCCTATTATTTATGTTTTGACACACCATAAATTTAAACTTTTCTTTTTTATTTTCAGCTTTATTTTCTTCTCAATTGCACTGTTTCCTTTTTCTGAAGTTTCAGAGAGCATCTTAGCGCAGGTCAACAAGGCCACAAACTCCAAACCACGTGTAGATGCCAGCGATCTTGGCATTAGCCTGTTTCCTTTTGGCTTGAAATTACAAAATTTAAACCTCAGCTCTCCTGAATTTAAAGAAGACCTTTTTGCTTCTAAGCTTGTCATGACTCCCAATGTTTTAGACCTCATCAAAAGACAACCTGGAGGGCAGCTTAAAGCCGTAGATCTCTTAGGAGGTGATGTCAAACTCAGCGGATCACTGAAAGAGCCCGATTTTGAAGGACAGGTTGAGTTTGAAAACCTTTCACTCTATGAAATTGCAAAATTTGCAGGACAAGCCGGTATAAAAATCCAAGGTCGTTTATCAGGAAAAGGAGATACACAAGGAAATCTCAAGTTTACAAAGCAACCAGAAGGTCAGCTTGATTTTAATATTTTAGATCTTAAGCTTCCAGCCTTGATCCCCAGCATGCCCCCTTTAGGTTTGCCACTGAACCTTCCACCTGGAGTTATATCTAAAAGTACTGGAGAACTTAACTTTAAAGAAGGTAAAATCAACATCACAAAACTCAATTTAGGCTTGGAAAAAGACCCTATTCAACTTAAGCTCACCGGGACTGTGGAAGCTCGTTTTAACCCGAGGTCCAAAAACATCTATTGGGGGAAGTACGACCTGGCTGTAGATTTAAAAATGAAAAATGATTTTGAAAAAATAATCGGCCCCATTTTACAAACAGTTTTACCCCAAGGTAAAAGACAAGCTATTTTAAACTCTGGAGCTAGGTATAACTTTAAGGTTACAGGCTACCCGAACAAAGACCCACAGTTTAGATAAAAATAGAATGAAGCTACACCTCTTTACAAGTTATATTCGATGAGGAGGTTTCTAAATACTCCACACATTCATTATCAGAATGACAAGTTCTGACTTCTATAAATTCTTGTCCTTGAATCATGATCCCGCTGGGTGTGACTGTGATCATTTTTTTTCTCTTTTTAAGACCGGCTCTTTGCTCCACTATAATTTGCTTTTTCCCACAGCTATAGTGAGTCTCCACTTTACCCGAAACAGAAGTACTGGGAATCGTACGAGTATATTTTGAGCCCCTAATCTCAGTGTAGAGTGTATAACTTTTATTTTGCTCCTCTCCAGTGACAAGATTTGGATAGAGCTCTTGGCGAGAAATCACATAACTGGATTTGTCATAGTAGACATGACTGCGACAAACCATATTATCGAACCTAAACTCCGGACATACCACATTCTGCTCTGTGATTGTCCCAGACTGGACTTCCTGAAAGAAAATTAATGATAAGAATAAATATAAGATAAAGCCCCCCTGAGTAAGAGAGTGACTCTATACTCTTGATTTTTCAATCAATATACAGAGATCACAGCACTATTTTCATAGCATCTAAGACTCAACTTATAGCGGTATTAAGTATCTCTAATAACTCTAAAGTCCCTTTTTTATATTTTTACTTTTGAAACCCACTCATTAATCCAGCGTATGCCTTTGGTTTTTTGGCGATCATGTCTATAGACCCAACAGAGTTCGTCTTTGTACTTTGGAGCCTTGGGGATGGGCATTAAGCTATTATTTGCAGCTGCCACACGCTCGGGCAAAATGGCTATGCCTCCGCCCTGTGAGGCCAGTGAGCGGACCACTTCTAAGTTTGAACTGTGAATGTGTCGCTTAAACTCTTTCCATTTAAATTTATTTATTAAATGCTGGCATTGCTTTAAATTTGGATCGTAAATTAAAACATCATCATTGGTTTTTTTTGTTTTAAAAAAAGTCACCTCATCCACACAGAGTTTTTTTATCACAAGGTCAGGATGAGCCACGGGGTTAATTACTAATCCAAAATCAAGTTTCCAATCAATTATTTTCTCTAAAATAACACGAGACAAATCATGAACAATTTTAAAATTAATATTGGGTTCTTGTTTGAGCATTTCTGGTAAAAAATGTTTAAGAGTGTAGATCGCTACGGAAGGATGACAGCCCAAAGAATAAAGTCCCGAAACTTGCTCGGTCTCCTCAAGAACAAAACTCTTAATTTCATTCCAAAGAGCTAAATGCTGTTCTGCTTTGGAATAAAACCTCTCTCCTGCACGGTTGAGTTTCACTCCATTTTTATGCCTGACAAAAAGAGAAACTCCCATTTCTTTTTCTAGACGCTTAATCTGATAGCTCAAAGTGGGTTGTGTGACTCCTAGTTTTTCAGAAGCCCGTGTCATATTTTGACACCCCGCCACCTCAACAAAAGCCTTTAAATCATCTTGTGTAATAGTCACAGAAACCCCCTGTAGAGTAAATACATTTATCCCAGATCCGCAGATAAACGGCGGCAAAAACCCATGAAACGCCTTCCCAAAGCCGTCGTGCTCAAAATGCTCTCTTTCAGCTTACAGGTCAAAAGTAGGCTTCAAGAGAAAATTTTTGCGCTTGACACTGCTGAAGCAGGTTTGATGGGTTTTTCCTCGCCGCTTATCCGCGGATCGGGGATTTATAAATCTCCAGACAGAACCCGTCCGAAAGTCTTATGCCAATACATGATCTTTATGATAAAATTGACTGGTCTATAAACACAACCTGTTTGTCTTTAGACTTGCTTCTTTTAATTCTATTTGAGTTAAAGTATGAATCTGTGAATTTTTAAATTTAAAAAAGTTCTTATTTAAAAGACCTCATAAAATTTGAAAATAGCACCGATACATAAGGGCAGTAAAACAAGGTTAATTTTAAAAAAAGGGAATGTACACTTATGGCTAATTTTATAGATTTACTCATGAATCAACTCAGTGGTACAGAAAGTGCACAAGAGATCTCAAAAAACTTAAACGCAGAAACTGGACAAGTCCAAAATGCGATTCAGCAGTTTTTACCAATAATGGCAAAAGCTCTAGGCAACAACCTTAGCCAACAAGGGGGCTTAGAGAGTCTTTTTAATGCTGTCTCTAAAGACCATGATGGTTCTATTTTAGATAATATCACTGCAGCTTTAGGTGGCGGCGGAAGCCAAAGCTCGGACATGGGTCAGAAGATCCTTTCCCATGTTCTTGGCCCTAAAGCCTATCAGGTAGCCCAACTTCTTGGACAAAGCTCTGGACTTGGAGCTGAAAAGTCCTCTTCACTGATGTCTCAAATGGCTCCATTGGTTATGGGTCTATTAGGAAAACAAACTCGGTCCATGGGTTTGGGACAAGAAGGGCTGGGTCAGTTTATCTCTAGCTCTTTGAATCAAGCTACACAAACAGACCCTAAAAACATGGGATTTATTGCAAGCTTCCTAGATAAGGATGGAGATGGATCTGTGACGGATGATTTGTTTAAAATGGGTGCCAAGATGTTATTCAAAGGCTGGTTTAACGGAAGAGGCTAAAGCCTCTCACTCATTTAGTAAAACCCATGCTCTGAAACTTAAAGAGCCGATCCTCATTTTTAGATCAGCTCTTTAACACTTACTTTTTACCTGGGTGCTGTGGAAGATTCGTTTGGACTAACAAACTTTCAACAGCACCTAAGCAAAACTTGTACTTTGAAAAACTCAAAGTACAGCCTTCATTTTTTAAACTCTATCTCCATGGTGGTGGTCTGTGATGCCCCCTTCTTCCATTTTTATTTTGCTCCCGTCTCATGACTGGAAACTGCATTCTTTGACCCCGTCGTCGCTGTCTTAACTGACGTCTTTGCTGCCTCAAACGTCTTCGTTGCTCCCTTTGCAAACGTCTTTGTAAGGCTAATGTTTCAGGAGATGTGCCAGGGTTTTGAACCCCAGAACCAGGAACGTGAATGGCCGGAGGATTTGCAGGTTGTCTAAAAGAAGGTGGAGTGATCACTTCAGGTGATGCCATAGGGTCGTTGGGAGGGGTGTCTATTGTCATTGGCACTGTTGCTATATCAGGAATATCTAAAAACTCACTTTCAACCATCATGCTCGTTCGAGGTTGGGTGCCTCGTGTATGCTCCGCCCATGTTGTGCACAGTAGTCTCTCTCCGCAATGCTCTGAAATTTCTTCAAAACCTCTAGACCTTAACCAATAATATTTATAAAAATCTATGTATCCATGAATATCTTGAAAAAAGTGAGGCGAAGCCGTAGAGGTTTCAATATCATGCACATTCACAAGAAGTGGGTCAGAGCTTTTATATAAAGATCTATGAAGCCCCCCATGAAATGTCCTAGCTACCCTCAGTAAGAACTCAGAAAGAGTGAGACTGGCTGCTAAGCCTTGAATTTCATTGGCTTCACTCACTGCATCTACAAATATCTGATCTAGGTTAGGCTCAACATCTTGAGGAGCTATAGGCCCTAAAACTTGGGACCTTTGAGACAAATTGTGAATATTATACCTTTGGTAAAAACATCTTCCATCAGCAATACCATCAAAGTTAGTGTCTTCATTTAAATATCTTCTTTGTAGGTTTTGGATCATCATAGTATGCATGGTCGAAAATCCATTGATATAGGTCATATTTTCAGTGGTGAAGTTTTCATCCGTCCATCCTGAAAACAACTCCTCTGGAAGCAGACCCGCGGTTTGCAGTTGATCTACTCTCTGATCAATTTGACGATGCTGCTCAAACTCTAACAAATGCCAATTTAAATGCTGGCTTTGCATCATAGGTGTGTTAAAGGCCGCAAGAGTTCTTAGCATGCTTTGATTTTTTACCCCGGTATTTGGGTCAATTAAAAAATCACAACCACGTTGCACACAAGAATTATTAAGGTTTTGCACCTGTGCAGATCTATCAAAAGGCACACCACAATATACACCTCTAGCTTCATCAAAATAGGCGTAACCATTTGAACCATTTCCTTGGATTAGACCTAAACTATTTCTTTCATCAGGTAGATCTGGAGATTCAGGCGATGAAGGCAAACTGGGTTTTTGAGTCACCCCAGTACCTACAAAACTCATTTTAAAATCATAGATCTGGCTAGACCTTTGAACCGTCATATTCAATGAACTTAAAATATAACTTTGAAGAGGCTCTGCTCTCCGAGCATAAACTAAAACAGGATTCTCAGGATTTAAGTGCCTCGAAAACCTAATACTCCCTGAAACTCCTCTAAAACCTATAGACCTAGGGGTCAGGTAAATTTCTATGGAGCCAGATCCCACAAACTGAACCACACCATAAGGATTAAGCGGTGCATTTTTATTGCGATCCAAACCAGTAAAAAACAACTGGTCTAAGTTTAGGTTCACCGTTTGGTTGACGACAGTGGTCCAAACTTCAAGCAATAGGCGAGGTTGGCTAGCAATAGGTTGGTTTATGTTCTCATATGGAATATTTAAACTTTGATACGAGGGCCCTCCATAGATCCTGTGACGTGTCCCTAAGTCATAGGCCTGCACTTGATAAAGAGATAAAAGGCCACCTAACACAAAAAATAACAATTTTTTCATATTCAAGCCCCCCTCAAATTGAACAAGCTATAAGTATCAGCTTTTATTAACAATTGAAAAAGGCACACAGACCCATTGGCAAAATAATTCACTTTAAGCCTGTACAAAACTTATTTTTGCTTTAGTGTAGGCCTGGTTCGACGTTTCAACTTAACTCTGGATCCCAATGACTTTTAAAAACCTGAATTTAAATGAAAAGCTATTATCTCAACTTGATCAGCTTAAATACGAAACTCCAACGCCAATACAAGAGCAGGCAATCCCAATAGCTAGGGAATCCAAAGACATCCTGGCTGTGGCTCAAACCGGAACCGGTAAAACTGCTGCATTTTGTCTTCCAATAGTAGATAAAATTTTTACTGAAAAAATTCAGTGCAAATCAAGATCTCCCAAGTTTTTAATTTTGACTCCCACTCGTGAGCTCGCCGTTCAAATTTTTGAAAATCTCAAATTATATGGAAAAGGCTCAGACCAACGCTACTCTGTTGTTTTTGGTGGAGTCTCTCAGGTCAGACAAACTAAAGAGCTCAACCGTGGAGTTCATGTTTTAGTGGCCACACCTGGACGACTCTTAGATTTAGTTCAACAACGTTGTCTTTATTTAGATCAAATACAGTGTTTAGTTTTAGATGAAGCCGATCGTATGTTGGACATGGGTTTTTCAAAAGATATTGAAAAAATTACCCAGCTCATTCCAAAAACAAGACATACGCTTTTATTTTCGGCCACCATGCCCAAAGCCATTGAGAGCTTGGCGAGAGAGCTTTTGCGAGATCCTAAAAAAATTGAAATCAGCCCAGAATCTACAACTGTAGAATTGATACAGCAGTCCGCCTATTATGTAGACAAGCCTAACAAAATTAAACTTCTTACAGATCTTTTGATTGGTCCAAGAAGTATGAAAACTCTAGTTTTTGTTGAAATGAAACACATGGCTAATAAAGTCACTGAAAAGCTCATTGATGCTGGCATTAAAGCCGTGGCTATCCATGGAAACAAATCCCAAGGAGCAAGACAAAAAGCACTGAATGACTTTACTGATAATAAAGTTCAAGTTCTTGTAGCTACTGATATAGCCTCAAGAGGGATTGATGTTAAAGGCATCACCCATGTCATTAACTATGATCTTCCGAACTTACCTGAAAGTTATGTCCACAGAATTGGAAGAACAGCTCGAGCTGGTGAGCAAGGCATTGCGATCTCTTTAGTCAATGGATTAGAAAAATCTTTTCTCTACGCTATTGAAAAAGCCACAAGACAAAAAATTGAAATCAAGCGTGACCATGCTTACCATAGTCATGAAGCGGAAAACACCCCCACAATGAGTGCCGGTAAAGCAAAGGCTAAGCTGGAATCCGAAAGAAAATCCCGTGGTGGCCCACCAAATAAATTTAGAAGAAAGTTCAAACCTCGCTCTGGCGGTGGTGGCGGCAAAGGTGGATCTGGCTCGAGTGATGGAAGAGGCGGACGTGGAGGTCCTAAATCCAAATCCGCAAGCGGCAACTCTAAAAAAAGCAGCTCTCGCCCACGTCCAGGAGGAGCAAGTGCTAAGTCTCGTAGCGGTGGAGGCGGTGGACATCGTCGGCCAAGCTCTGCAAAAAAAGGCTAGAAGTTTTTTTTAAAATTACATAAATAAGGTTTAAACCAAATTGGTAAGTCAAAAAACTCAGAGCATCACAAGCCCCAAGGGTGCGGAGCAAGGTTGAGTCCCCCTAAACACAAAAAACTCTACACGTCTGTGCAGAGTTTTTTGTGTTTTTTATAAAATATCGAGCCTGTAAAACAAATTGTGTAACTGCTTAACATAAAATAGGGTTTACAAAACACAAGGAGTAAGCAGTTATGAAAATAGATATTGAAGCCATAGGTAAAGAGCTGGCTAAAAACGTAAAGACTCAAAAGGATTTATCAGACATTACAGGTCAATTAATGAAGGTGGTTTTAGAGTCAGCACTCAACGCTGAGCT
>CALGWV010000084.1 GCA_937936325.1 uncultured Bdellovibrionales bacterium
TTTTGTTTATAGAAAATCATTCTTGTTCTCTTAAAGAGAGTCAAAACAAGATAGGGTAATTTAAGATCAGATATCAGGTAAGAATTGATATCACGTAGACTCAGAAGGTTAAAATGGCAGCTAAAAAAGTTAAGAAAAAATCGTCGACTAAAAAGAAAGTGACTCGCAAGAAAGCGAGTAAAAAAACATTGAGTCGTAAAAAGAGCACATCAAAAAAAATCAATTTGAGAAAAAAAACAAAGGCTAAGAAAAAGACTTCAACTAAAAAGAAAGCCTCAAAAAAAATATCGACCAAAAAATCAACATTAAAGAAAAACAAAAAAAGTGCAGCTAAAAAAACAACTTCGAAAAAGAAAAAAGTAACCAAAAAGGCAGCCACCAAGAAGAAACTAAATTCTAAGAAAAAAATCGTTAAAAAAAAGCTCGCAACACGTAAAAAAACAGCAGTAAAAAAGACCAAAACACAAAAAAAGTTAAAAACTGTAAGAAAAGTAAAGGCAAAAAAAGCAACTCAAAAAAAAGTATTATCTAAGAAAACAAAGACAACAAAGACACCCCCTAATGTTGCCAAAAAAAATCCAACATCAATAATTAAACCTAAAACTAAACCTAAAACTAAAACTAAAACGCCTACACGCTCTCCTAGGAAAAAAAATCTTAAACCTAAAGTGCCTAACCTGGCTGACATTGTTCTATCTTCAAACAATGCCATTATCCCCATCAACCCCTTTAAGGTCGATGAACCAAAAAAAGAATCTGAGTTCCAAGATTCAGAGATAGGGCACAATGACATTATTAATGAAGAAGATGCCCTCTCCCACTCCTCGCAGAGTTTTAGCGACGATATTGATGAAGATAGCGATGATGATGAAGCTCTTTTTGACAACTTAAGCGAGAAGCTTTTTGACGATCCAGAAAGTTTAGATATTGATGATGACGACGACGATAATTACTTTTAAAATTCAAAGATATCTAAAAACGATCACTCTTTTGTGTTCGTCCGAAGTTGTGTTTAATTTTACTTAGCAAATTCTTTAAAAATACCGTATTGATGAAGCTTATTATATAAAGTTTTCACTGTAACCCCTAAAGCTTTTGAAGCTTTAGTCTTATTTCCATCATAGTAATTTAAGGCTTTAGTAATATACCTTTTTTCAATCTCGTGCAGAGAAACCTCAGGATCAAAATCAGTAATAAAATCATACTGACCAGGGTTTTTAATATTCATAGGTAAATCAGAAATTTTGACTCTTGAGTCCTCACACAAAATAAGCATACGTTCACAAAAACTTTTAAGCTCGTAAACATTACCAGGCCAATTGTGCTTTTTCAAAATCTCCATCACTTCAAGGTCAATCGTTAAAGAGTTATTTAGGTATGTATGAACTCCATTTTTAATAAAGTGTGTCGCTAAGACTTCTACATCTTCGGCTCTTCTTCTGAGAGGAGGTACGCTTAAAACAACTGTGTTCAAGCGATAATAAAGGTCTTCATTGAAACTTCCTCTCAAAACTAACTTCTCAATATCAGATGAGCTTGAAGAGATAATACGTGGCTGTGACTCCATGGCCTGATGACCACCAATGGAATAAAAACGACCTTCATTTAAAAATTGGAGTAATTTTTTTTGAATTACTGGAGAGAGCTGATCTACTTGATCTAGATATAATGTCCCTTGGCGAGCGACATCCAAAAGCCCTAGACGTTTTCCAAAGGCTCCAGTAAAAGCTCCTTCTTCATGCCCAAAAAGCTCCATTTCAATAAGTTGATCCTGTAACTGAGCACAGTTCAATGAGACAAAAGGACTCGAATGCCCCTCACCTAAGGAGTGAATCTGCCTGGAAACGATGGATTTACCAGTCCCTGGCTCTCCCAAAATCATAACATTGGCCTGTGATTGTGAAACTTTCTCCACAAGGTCCAGAAGCTGAGTCATTAGATGAGATGCGTAGACCAAGGGTCCCACTTCAGTTTCTAACACAGTTAACTGTGTATTAATTAATCGTTTCAAACCAACCTCCATTCAATAAGCCCCATTTTGGAACCCTATTTGACTCTATTTGTTTAAAGAAAAAGCCAGATAAAAAGTTTGCACTGATCATACGAGCTTTAAGAGAGACTATTCATATAGTCCCCTAAGATCATAGGCTTCTCATTGCAAATTAAAGACCAAAGATTGTAAAATATACTCAGAGAGACTATAAAGTTTTCAAGTCTTTCTGGGTCAGCTCAACTTACGGATGTGAAGGATTTTCAACTTAACCCATTGCCTAGAGGACTTTTACCGATCGCATGCCGCGCAACATGCTCCCTCACCTCACAGTCAAAAGGCTCTGAGAATTGACTTAAATCAATGTTTTTCAAAACTTCAGATATCTCAATTGGACGAAAAAGACCTACTAAAATTTTATAAGAAGGCTATAAATGGCCCCTGGAGAGAACTGAGCAATAAAACAAAGGCGAGAAAGATCTCAAGCATTAGAAGTTTTGCAAAGTGGCTATTTACAAACTCCTATATTGAGAGTGATTTGAGCTCTCATTTACTAACTCCAGCAGTCCCTCAATCACTTCCAAACTACCTCAATATAGATGAGGTCCTCGCCTGCATTAATTATATAGATAAAATAGAAGATACAGAGAAAAGAACCAAGTTGATGCTGATTTTTGGCTTACTCTATGGTGCTGGACTCAGAGCCTCTGAAGTCGTCTCAATTTTAAGAGCCAATATTGACCTTAAGCAGAATAAACTCTTGGTCAAAGTTAAGGGGGGACACGAGGTCTGGAAGCACTTCCCTAAAAGGCTCAACTCTTATATCAAAAAAACTCTAGATAGCCACCAAGAGTTAAAACTGTTCTCACAACCAGAGCTGACATATCCCAAACTTTATAAAACTATAAGAGATCTTGGAGTAAAAGCAGGACTACACAAGTCCATTCACCCACATATGTTGCGACATAGCTTCGCCACTCATCTTTTAAGAGAGGGTACAGACTTAAGAGAACTCCAAGAGCTTATGGGCCATCAAAGTCTGGTCTCCACCCAAGTCTATACACATCTCCAAACTGATGACATTCTAAAGTCCTTAGAAAAGAGCCATCCCTTGAGCAACCGATCATTTGAAAATGATCTAGACTAGAGATTTTTTAATGAAAATGTTTTATATTTTTACTAGCCTGAAACTCATCAAGTATTTTGGAGTAGCCCTTTTTTTTATTGCTTTTCTTGTTATTAGTCTCCAAACATTTAGACTCATGGGATTTTTATCCTCTGCTGAAATGAGACCCTCAGAAGTTCTTATTCTCCTAAACCTTTCTCTCGTCCTTTACGCTCCGCAACTGATTCTTATTTCTTCACTTTTTAGCGTGACTCTTCTCAGCCAGTATCTGATTGAAAAAAGAGCATTCGTCTATTCTATGATCTCAGGTTATTCCTTTACAGTTTATAACTTGTGTGTTTTGAGTTTCTCTCTTCTTCTATTTGTGATTGCTTTTTTATTCTCATTTTATATTAGCCCCGAAACTCGTAAAGTTTCATATCAAATGAAAGTTAATTTGACTGAAAACTTTCTCTTAAAATCCTTGGGTAAAGAAAAATTCATCAGCGTTAATAGCATCTACACCATTTATGCTGAAAAAAAAATTTCAGAAACTTCCTACTTAAATCCAATTTTAATTAAAAATTCAAAAGAACAAGCTTTTATTATTCGAGCTAAAGAATTAATTCCTATTAAAACCCCTGATGGCATAGAAAGCCTAATATTTAAAACTGGGAGCCTCACTCCAATTACCTCATCTAAAACTGTAAAAAGTGCTGAATTCAATAAAACCGAATTTGAAACTCTATCGCTTCCACTAGAAATTCGTTCCAACAAAAACATCCGGCTCAAAATAAACTCCCAAAACCTCCCACAACTTTTAGCTCGATTAAAAACAAGCAGACATTATAGATCCGAATTTCACATAAGATCACTTAACCTACTACATATATTGCTCATTCCACTAGCCTTGTTCTTTTTCCTAAACTCACAGATCACTTCAAAATCAAACCCTAATGTATGGATAAAATTAATTTTATTCCTCTCTCTTTTCCAGTTCTACGAAATCACTCTCTCCAAATACATTAGAAGAAGTAGTGATTTTCAAACAGTTTTAACCCTGATCGGACCATTATTGTTTTTACTGACATTTTACGTCTTTTATAAAAAAAGAAAATCTTTTTGCTAAAAAGAGAATACACATGAACAAAATTGAGCTTAAAAATCTTAAAAAGAAATATAGAAAAAAAATGGTTGTCCATGATGTCAGCCTTGAGTTTAGAACTGGCGAAGTGGTTGGCCTTATCGGAGCCAACGGGGCTGGAAAAACGACAACTTTCTATATGACCGTGGGCTTGGTTAAAGTGTCTGGTGGAGAAATCTATTATAATGGAAAAAGCATCACCAACACCGCTATGTCCAAAAGAGCTCAAGATGGAATTAGATACCTACCACAAGAAAGCATTCTGTTTTCAGACCTTAGCTGCTATAACAATTTGCTTATCACAGCGGAATCTCTTGTAAAGAAAAAGGAAATCGAAAATGAAATCCAAAGGGTCACAAAACTGCTTAAAGTCGATCATTTACTTAAACAAAAAAGTGGTACTTTATCTGGTGGTGAAAAAAGAAGATTAGAGATTGCAAGGTCCCTCATAGGGCATCCGCACTTTCTACTTCTTGATGAGCCTTTTGCTGGAGTAGACCCAAAGTCTATTGCAGATATCAAATCACAGATTCAACACTTAAAAAGCTTAGGCCTAGGTATTCTCATCACAGATCATAATGCCAGAGAAACCTTGGATATCTGCGACCGAGTTTACCTCATGGTCGATGGCCGAATTCTTGAAGAAGGCACTAAAGAAACTCTCCTCAAATCTGAGTCCGCAAAAGCTCATTATTTTGGCATAGGGTACAAGCAAGATTTATGAAAAAGATTACAGGATATATTTTATTTAAACTCAGCATTTATGTGTTTATTTGCCATTTTTTGTTTAGTTTTATTTTTGTGTTTTTTGATTATTTAGAAAATAAGTCAGACATGGACTTTAGTCTATTGCAAACCATTGAGTATTATACACATTACTTGATCCTGGCAAACTCCACTTTTTTCTCTTTCATTATTATTGTCTCATTTATGATTCTACTTTTAGTTTTTAATCGTAAGAATTATTTCGTTGTTTTCTTAAGCTCTGGAATACCCAGGGAGTTCATTGCTCGAAAGATTCTTCTGTTTATTTACTTTTATTGCTTCAGCTTTTTCATGGTTAATGAGTTTATGGTTCCGAAATCAAATCATATTTTTCAAAAAATGTACTTCACTTATGTCAAAAAAGACCCTAGAGCCCTTGAATCTCCAAACAGTGTATGGACTCTTTCCAAAGACTATCTTATTTATATTGATTCTATTAAAAGTTCAGATTCACTCAAAAACATTTCTCTTTATAAAAACAATTCTCAATCAATGAAGATCGAACAGATTATCCATGCCGAGAGCCTTACTCTCAATGAGAAAAAATGGATCTTAAACAAAGTGCAAGTTTTAGACTTTGTTCCTGAATATCGTTTGAAGACAGAAGCTCAACTCACAATTTTAAACCAAAGCCTTCTTGTTCCAGAAAAAAAAATTAATACTAAATATAGTCTAGGCTCTATTTTTGATTCCCTAAAAAAAATAAAAACCTTAGAAAATGTGAATTTAAGCACTTATAAATATTGGTTAAGTGCTTTTTCTTTATTCTCTTTTTATCTATTTCCAGCTATTTGCTTCATTTCATTTTATGGTGGTCTTTTTGGCTTCAAACGAGAAAACATTCGCTTTATAGATTTCTCTCCCTTTATTCTTTCAATACTCTTTTTTTGGGGCTATCAAAACTTAGTTAAAAACTTGAATATCAGTAGTATTTTCTTGAGTGCCCTTATTTGCTTTTTTCCTCTGGCATTTATTTTAGGAGTAGGAATTGTAAAGGACAGCTTAAACTTTAAAATGAGATGAATCTCTTTAAGAAAAAACAATTCAAAACGGTGTTGTTGCACGGTAAATTAGCCTGAAGTTAAAAAATAATGAAGATTTGGTTGAGAAAATTTGAAAAAATATCGCTAAATCCCAAAGTATGGCCTACATCTTGAGAATGGCTGTGCAACAACGCCATTCAAAACAAGTCCTCAATGCCCGACTCTAGATTACCATTTTTTAATTTAAAAGCTTTCATCCCCAATTTCTCACCTGAGTGAATATCTGACTCTTTATCACCAATTACAATAGACTGAGAATAATTTATGTTAAAATCTAGCCCTGCTTGTAGCAACATCCCAGGCCTAGATTTACGCCATGGGTGTTCTGACTTTTCAGGACATGAGTAAGTTTTTAAAATCATAATTCCTAAATGGCTAAGATCCATTTCTATTTTTTTGTTAATAAGATTAAGCTGATTGCCTGTGATCAGACCGCGGGCTATACCCGATTGGTTTGTAACTATGATGAATTTAAAATTTTTTCTTTGGAGGGCCTTCAACAATGAAATGGCTTCATTATAAAACTCAATTCCATTCACGTCCGAAAGATAATGTTTATCTTTGATCAGGGTTCCATCACGGTCTAAAAATGCCACTTTCACAATCTACTCCGGTTTTATAGGCTTATGTTTTTCAGTCTTTATTGACGGCTAAGTTCTTGAGTCATCAAGGCTTGAGAGATTTTTAAATATTTCATATCGAAAATATCCGCAAATCTAGAGTCAGTATACTGCAGAATAGATGATTTTAAATAAGGCTCCATCCAAGGCTGCGTGTCTAACACTCCTAAAATGTACAAAAACTTAAGATGAAACATCAATTGAAAGCTCAGAGGCATTGTCTTTTCTGCAGAGTTGTTAAGACGCTTAAGGGTGTTTCCAATAAAATTATATAAACTTTGATCTTCAGTTTGCTCAAACCCCAGCTCATTGAGTCTTTGAAAACTTTTCACTAAACT
Source organism: uncultured Bdellovibrionales bacterium (assembly GCA_937936325.1). GTDB lineage: Bacteria > Bdellovibrionota > Bdellovibrionia > Bdellovibrionales > UBA1609 > CALGWV01. Next base: position 7,006 of record CALGWV010000084.1, read on the forward strand.
CAACGCCAAATTAATTTTTTGATAAGAGGTGCGGATCCCCTCAAAAGAACCTTGAAGTCGCGCATTTTTCAAGTAAGCCAAACTAGTATCTTGAGATTTTTCGCTATACTCAAATTCACAATAGTTAAAGACTTCTAAGCAACCCCCTGAAAATCTCTTGCGACTTTTCAAAGCTCCTTTGGCAATAAAACTTTTAAAACCCATATTCTTCAAAAAACCCAACACAATAAGATCAGACTCCATATAGGTTTGTGTCTTTAATATAAAACCTTTGCCGACCCTGGCCTTTTGATAGCCCACACTCAAACCTCTTTAATTCAACGCAATAGCGACAAATTTTAAATATCTCAATTCTGGGGCTGCTGCGGGCCAAGGATGATCTGAAGCCTGCCCGCTCACTTTTAAAATACGCCCTGATTTTCTAGCCTTAGAAAGAGACTCATCAACAATACTCATAAAGTCTTCAAAATTGATGTGACTAGAACAACTGCTTAAAACCAAGAGTCCCTGCGAGTGGGTCACCTTGGCCGCTTTTGAGAAGACATCAGTATACTTTCCAATGGCTATTTTTTTTTGCGCTTCAGATTTAGCCATAGACGGAGGATCACAAATGACCAAATCAAATTTGTTATTTTGAGTCTCTAAAAATTCAAAAACATCTGCGGTCATCACTTTATGAAGTGTACTTTTTAGCCCATTCAAATCCCAATTTTCTTTTGAAAGTTCAGAGGCTTTTGATGAGATATCCACACTAGTCACCTCACTAGCTCCACCCACAGCACTGCTGATAGAAAAGCCTCCCGTGTAAGAAAATAGATTCAATACTTTTTTTCCTTGTGACATTGATTTTATAAATTCTCTATTTTCTCTTTGGTCCAAAAAGAAACCCGTCTTTTGGCCTTGAGCGATATCTACTTTATAATGGCATCCATTTTCCAGCATACTCACAAAAGTGGAATCCAAAGCCTGTCCCCAAACTTGAGGCTGGGCCTTTATATCATGCCGGGGTTTGTGGTAAACGGTGTTAAGGCCTTCAAGCTCTAAGAGATTCTTTGCCCATTTCTTTGGGGACCAAAAATCATGACAATCGCTCCCATCATACTGAAGAACCGCAACCTCTCCATAAACATCACAAACCATCCCAGGTAACCTATCCCCTTCACCGTTGATCAGGCGGTAGCTGTTATTAGCTTCGGTTCGAAGAGACCTACGGAGCTCAAAAGCCTCTTGAAGTCGGCTTTTGTACTCTTTGTCTGTTGGAGGTTTTTCACTGATTTTAAGCACACGAACGGCAATTGCTGATTGGGGGCTATACATCCCCCAGCACAAAAACTGATTGCTGGAACCCTTAAGCTTACAAAGCTGGGCCACATTCGGTTTGAGCTTTGGAATGCTCTCTAAGGACTCTCTGTATATCCAGGGAGAGCCTCTTAGAATCTGCTTTCTTAAATTGCGATGGAGTTTTAGTGTCAGCATAAAGGGCAGATTCACACAAAAGGGGGCTCTTGCCAAATGTTGTAGTTATGAATATGGCATAGGCTTGATGTTTTGAGTCTGAGACGTGTTTCAATTTAAGTATTGAGGAAATACACTTAATTAAGCGTGTTCGTGACCCCATGTCGTCTCTTGGATCTCGTCATAGTTAACTGCCACAACCCACGATACACCACACACTCGCTGATACTTTAAATAAGTTTGTTTTCTCAATACTTAACTTCAAACTTGCCTCATACAAGTACAATAATTTGTAACTCTTCTTTATTAAGCTTGTATAGCACTTGCTTTGGCCCCCAAAGTTTTAGACACCTTGGTTAATTAACTTTCTATATTCTATTGGACTTTTCATACCAAATCCTGAGTGCGATGCAATATTATTGTAATCTTCGATTTGGTAACATCTGAAATTTTTCATTTGAGTTTCTCCTTTTCTTTGTTCTGGTTCTTACCCTTGGGTGCAACCACTCAAAAAAAGGAGAAACTCAAATGAAAAATTTCAGATGTTACCAAATGGCGAAATCCCTTTATCAAAAATGCAAACAGCTTCAGAATAAAGGATCTGCTCGAGATCAACTCATAAGAGCTAGCCTTAGTATCTGTCTAAACTTAGCTGAAGGCAGTGCAAAGCAAACTGACAAAGAGAGAAAGGGTATTACTTCATAGCACTGGGGGCGCAAAGAGAGGTTTACTGTTTGTTAGAGTGAGATAATTTAGAAGCTTTGATTTCAGATGCTGATCAGCTGGGTGCCAGTCTCTTTAAGTTGACTCAGTCTATCTGCCCCTGAAGCCGGTGGGCCTTGGGGCCTGGATTATTCAAAAATAGCATCGCAGACTTGGGGTTAGCCTCTTTCTTGTCAGCTAAATTCAAACTCTCAAAGCAGCAAAGTTATTTTTTTGTATTTTAAAAAAAATCTAAAACGAATTAAATTTTGCTCTAGATCCCAGCTTTATGCCTTTCCAAATCATCAACGCGGGAGACGGCTCCACCTTTGAGACCAGGCCTATGGGCTAATTCTTTAATATCATAGTTAAAGACGCTGCCGTTCACTCCTGCGGTTTGCCATTCAGGGCCCATACGAATGGCGTCTACAGGGCAGGCCTCTTCACAAAATCCGCAGTATACACATCTTAAAACATCTATCTCGTAGTGGATGGGGAATTTTTCCACCGCAGGATCTGTATGCTCAGACGCTACAATATTAATGCAATCGGCTGGGCAATTTGTGGCACACAACATACAGGCTGTGCATCTTAGAGCTCCGTCTTTTTTTACGGTTAAAACATGATTGCCTTTGAACCTAGGACTGTAGTCATATTTTTCTTCAGGATAATTCAATGTGGGCATTTTATCTTGATTAAATAAGTTTTTAATCATTTTAGAAAAAGTAAAACCCAAACCCTTAAGTAGACTAGGTATATAAGACTGAGTTTGTAAATTACGTCGTTGGACTTTTTTGACTGTTACCATAGCTCACCACTTACTTTTGAGGATTCATTGGTCTTTCTAGACTTTAATAATTGTGGCTGAATCCACTTACCAATCTTTATAGCTTGTAGCAGCTCATCTAATCCTAAAGCCGCTTTTACAATAACTCGACCCTTATGAATTTTTTGAGTCAGACCTTGATGATTTATAAAATGCCCTGCTTTTTCAAAAGCTGTCTTCATGGGTATAGCTAAGGTCCCATCTGCAAAATTTATAGTCTCATGTTGTGTGATATTAGAAACACTCAAGAGACACAACTGAGTCTGGAGTTTGGAAAGCTGCTCTAGTTTCTCCATATATTTAGGATAGACAGCCGGGTTTTCTGGCATAGGAGCTAAAACTAAATCAGAGGAATCAAGCACAGAAGCATCTGCAAACTCAAAACCCGCTTCTAACAAGCCCTTGGTGTTTGGATTTTTATCACCTCGTATCAAAAGCCCATCAAAGGAATCAAAACTCTCAGGGTTGTTTTTCCAGTAAACAAAATTTATTGTTTTATCTTGCAACTGCTGAGCCCAGTTTTTTAAAGCCTTATACTCTTCTACTGTATGTTGAGCCGTAATTAAAACTGAAATATTTTCAGCTTTTGAAAAAGCCTCATTGAGATGATCTAAAGCTCTCTCTAAGCCCAATGGAAACCACTCATTACCTACAGACTTTAAGATCTGTTTGAGTCTTACAGGAGCATTCACATGCTTATAGAGATCTCGCCCTTCATCACACATCCAGTGTCCGTTTACCTTTTCATTAAAGACAGGCTTCACTCGAAATAGCCCTTCTTTATTATGATAAACCTTAATAGAGCAACCCGTGGAACAGCCTGTGCAAATGGAGTCTGTGTCTTTTAAATACCAAACCCTTTGTTGAAAGCGAAAATCCTTAGACGTCAAAGCCCCAACAGGACAAATATCTACTGTGTTCAGTGAATATTTATTATCTAAGGGCTGATCTTCAAAAGTTCCAATCTCACTATGATCTCCACGGTTGAAAATCCCAAGCTCATTGGTTTTTGTGACCTCGTCTGTAAAACGCACACAACGCGAACATAATATGCAGCGCTCAGAATCCAAGACCACGCGCTCACCCAGGTCGACGACTTTTCTTTTTTTGACTTTCTTTTCAGCCATGCTGGAGTCATATTGTCCGTATTTCATATACTGTTCTTGCAGTCCACACTCACCGGCTTGATCACAAATGGGACAATCTAAAGGATGGTTGATTAAATGAAAATCCATTCCCCAGCGTACGGCCTCTTTCACCACTTCAGTTTGGTTTGTGATCTTCATTCCATCTTTAACTAAAGTATTACAAGCGATATGAAGTCTAGGACCATCATCAATTTGAACCATACAGAGACGACAAACTCCTGCAATACTTAATCCTGGATGCCAACAGTAATGAGCGATGTCTTCTTTTAAAAGTTTAAAAGCTTCAATGACACTGGCCCCTTCGGGAACCTCAACCTCATGTCCATTTATTGTACATTTAAACATGAAGAGCCTCCGCTGCGTACTGATGGCCTCGCTTAATATAGTCTTCAAACTCATCTCTAAATTTAGTGACAAAACTTAATGCCGGAAGAGCTGCCGCATCAGAAAGAGCACAAATTGTTTTGCCCTTCATTTGGTTGGCCACTTTTAAAATTAAATCTAAATCCGCGATACGACCTTTACCTTCTAAAATACTATGAACCATTTTACTGAGCCAACCCGTACCTTCTCTACAAGGCGTACATTGGCCGCAGGATTCATGGTGATAAAAGTGCATAATCACACCTAGTAAATCCACCATATTTTGAGAGTCATCAATCACCATCACAGCTCCTGACCCCAGCATGCTGCCTTTAGCCGATAAATCTTCGTAATCCATTTTAGCTGTAAGGCACTCTTCGGCAGTTAATACGGGTGCCGAGGACCCACCGGGGATCACAGCCTTAAGCTTGCGTCCCGGCCTCAAACCACCAGCAAGTTCAATCAGATCCATCAAGGGGTAGCCTAAAGGCACTTCAAAGTTCCCCGCTTTTTCAACACAACCACTCACACTAAAAAGTTTTGTTCCAGAAGATTTTTCAGTACCGATGGCTTTATAGGCCTCAGCCCCTTTGTCTATAATTGGAATGACTGCAGCTAAGGTTTCCACATTATTTACAATAGTAGGTTTTTTTAAATAGCCTTGAACCGCCGGAAATGGAGGTTTCAGTTTGGGTTGACCTTTGAGGCCTTCAAGGGAAGAAATCATCCCCGTCTCGTCACCACAAATATAAGCTCCAGCACCGTAGTAAACATCCATATCGTGTTTAAAACCAGAACCTAAAATATTTTCACCTAAAAGGCCTGCATCATAGGCTTCTTTAATAGCGGCCGTCACAGTCTCGATACACTGGTCATATTCACCACGAATGTAGATATAAGATTTAGGGGAGTTAATGGCAAAAGCCGAAATGATCATTCCTTCAATCAACTGATGGGGTGCGCGCTCCATCATCATGCGATCTTTAAATGTTCCAGGTTCACCTTCATCAGCATTGCAAAGAAGATATCTAGTTTCATCATTGCGAGGCAAAAATCCCCACTTCACTCCAGTGGGAAAACCTGCCCCCCCACGCCCTCTTAAGCCAGAAGCTTTCACCTCATCAATGATAGCCTGGGGCTCCATTTTAAAAGCTTTTTTTAAAACCTCATATCCGCCATCAGCCTGATAGCCCTTAAGAGATTTATAAGTGTCTTTATGATAATGTTCTGTTAAAAGTTGAGACTCAGACATGGGCACTGACCTTTGCTTTTTCAAAAGCGAGCTTTTCTAAAACTTCCAAAGCACTCTCGTTAGTGAGGTCTTCATAATAAGCTTGTCCTACCTGCATCATAGGTGCTTTATCACAAGCGCCTAAACATTCCACTGGAGACACAGTCACTGTGCCGCAAGGGCTGACCTGTTCAAACCCCACTTTATAAGTTTCACAAATATGTTTGGCCAACTCTCGCCCGCCATTCATCGCACAGGAAACATTGCAACAGACCTGCACATGAAGTTGACCCACGGGTTTTTTATTAAACATGGTGTAAAAATTTAAAACTTCGTTGATGCGACTTTCTGGAAGATCAGAAAGTAGGCTCAACTCTTTAACCGCTTCAGCAGGCACCCATCCATGTCTTTTTTGAATACAAAACAATGAAGGAATCAAAGCTGAAATCGGAGTTTCATATCTCTTGAGTTCTTTCAAAATAAATTCTTTATCGGCTTGGGGAATATACTCATTCATCTGTCTAACTCTCCGGCTATCACATTCATAGTCCCTAAAATTGAAATCACATCGGCCACAAGCCCCCCTTGAATTTGAGATGGGAACGACTGGTAAATAGCAAAACAAGGCGGCCTTACTTTTAGTCTATAAGGGTGCCCACTCCCATCACTCACAAGATAAAAACCCAACTCACCATTGGCACCTTCAGTGGGGACATAAACCTCACCAGGATCTGGACGCAGTCCATGGATCACAAGCATGAAGTGATTCATTAAGCCTTCGATGTTTCCGTAAACGTCTTTTTTCTCAGGTAAAACAATATCTTTATCCCTAATGGTGTAGTCCCCTTCAGGAATGTTTTTTAAAACTTGGCGAATGATTTTTAAAGATTGCTTCATCTCCTCAATCCGCACTAAATAACGATCATAGAGATCACCAATACTCCCTACCGGAATTGAAAAATCCAATTGATCATAACCATAGTAAGGCTCATCTTTACGAACATCTTGAGCCAACCCCGTGGATCTTAAAAGCGGACCTGTATAGCCCCATTGAATGGCCTCTTCAGTTGTAATTTTACCCACATCACATGTGCGTTCCATAAAAATTTTGCTACCAATTAAAAGAGTCTCAAACTCCGAGATTCCTTTTTCAATTTTTTTACAAACATCCAGCGCATCTTTATACCAACCTTCCGGCGGGTCTTGAGCCATTCCGCCCACTCGAGTCAAAGCCACTGTGAGCCTGGCTCCACAAAGTTTTTCAAAAAGTCCATAGACCATTTCACGATAAGTAAAGAGGTGGAAAAAACCTGTTAATGCTCCTAGATCCACAGCTCCGGCTCCCATACAGACAATGTGATCAATGACTCTAGAAAACTCACACAAAACCACACGCAAAGCTTGAGCTTTTGGGGGAACCTCAACCTTTAAAAGCTTTTCCACCGTACGGCAGTAGGCCACATTATTGAGTGGCGCTGAGCAGTAGTTGAGGCGATCTGTATAAGGGATCACTTGGTTGTAAGGATGGGTTTCTGCCATTTTTTCAAAACAACGATGCAAATAGCCGATCTCAACATTGGCTCGGGCAATTTTTTCACCGTCGAGCTCACACATGACTCTTAAAGTTCCGTGGGTCGCGGGATGGCTGGGCCCTAAGTTTAGTGGAACTAAATTAGAGTCAGGATCATGGGGCTTTTCATCTTGAAAGTGAATGGGCAAAGACTGGGAGAGATGTTGCTGTTGATCAGCATCATAATCTTTTCGAAGGGGATGTCCTTGAAACTCATGATGAGTGAGCAGCCTTTTTAAATAGGGATGACCTTCATAATGAATGCCAAACATGTCAAAAGCTTCACGTTCAAACCAATTGGCCCCTTTCCAAAGTGGGATCAAAGTGGGAACACTTTCCCCTTCTCCTACTGGGACTTTCACACGTAAACGATTTTTATTTTTAGAATTATAAAAATGGTAAACGGACTCAAAGCGTTTTTCACGATCGGGATAATCTACACCACAGATATCCATGAGAAAGTCGTAACCCTCAGATTCTTTAAGATTTTTGCAAAACTCAAAAAGTTCTGAAGGATTGAGCTCGATGCTTCTTTCGCCCAAAGAGGATGTTTTAATTTCAGAGTTTGTAGTATTAGACATAATCATTCACCAGCTAAAAAAGAAGGGCGGGTCCAGCGCTCTTTCCAAGGACGAGGGCGCACATCTTCAATCATTTTTTGTAAGGCCATCACACCATCTAAAACAGCTTCTGGTGTGGGAGGGCAACCTGGAACATAAACATCCACTGGAAGGATTTTGTCCACTCCCTGAAGCACATGATAGGCTCTGTAAAAACCACCAGAGCTGGCACAAGCTCCCATGGAAAGCACATACTTAGGCTCTAACATTTGCTCATAAATCTGAACAATAACAGGGGCCATTTTTTCAGTAATAGTCCCGGCCACTAATAAAAGATCCGCCTGACGAGGGGAGAACCTCACCACTTCGGCACCAAAACGTGCGAGATCATATTTAGGCCCCATGACCGACATAAGCTCAATACCGCAACAGGCGGTCCCGTAGGGCATGGGCCAAAGGGAGTTCTTACGCCCCCAAGCCATGAAGGTTTCCATGCGAGTGGGAAGCGCAAAGGATTTTGAAAGATCCTCTGTGTCTAAACCCATATATGTTGGTGTCTTTTGTGCCACGTGATTTACCCCATATGTTAGGCGTGTTTCGAATACAACCCAGATATAATGACATCCTGTCGGATTCGGAACACGCCTGAAAGACTGTTTTTCAACTTAAATTATTGAAAACTGTTTGAGAATAGAAATAACATTCCCGTTATAAAGTGTCACTTTGAGGTCTATATTTGACCCTATTCGTTGAAGATATGAGGGGCTGTCTCAATATGTGCTAGGTCTTCTTTGGTGCTATTCCGAAAGAAAGACTGAGCTTTTTATCTGAGTCTTGAGAATGCAGAGAAAATGAAGCTGCAAGCATACAAATAGGATTAAACTTATAGAGTATTGATTTTATAACCAGGAAACAGCCTCTGCCTAAAATCTAACTAAAAAAAGTGGAGCGCACTTATAAGCAGCTCTAGCTATATGCTCTTGATGAATAACTTTCGGACGTGGACGTGAGAGTGCTGTTTGAATCAATTGAATTTTAGCATCAAGCACAGAAGAGGCCGAAGAAGAACTCGAGCTTGTTGAGCTATCCATAGAAAAAGACTCTCTAGTAATTAAATCTTTGACCCATTCATTCAAATTTAGATCTCTACGGGTTATAGCCCTACTTTTTTCATCTTTAAGGACTAAAGCAATAAGTCTAGCATAACCTAACCCCCAATCCTTAAGAATTTCAGTATCTACTAATTGATCGTAATTAAACTGAATGAACCGTTTTGGATTCAACTCCCTAGAAGTTTCTAAACTGCCATATAACCCATGCTCTTGTGAAAATTCCGGGTAGAGAAGAAAACTTTGAATGAGTTTTTCTTTAAGCTCTGGCAAAAATAAGATGTAGGAATTAAGCTCTGCCACAATGATCAGTTCCGCCAACACGTCCATTTCTGCCGAAGTCTTAGATTTTAAATTAGGAATAACCGGCCCTGTGAGCGAATCAAAAATATAGCGTGCTAATCGAGCTTTCGTTGCCTCGGGTATATGTGTTTGAGCTCGATCAAAAAAACCCGCGGCCACAAGGGCTGATGATGCAGAACTTGAAGGCAAGCGAAGGTCTACAAACTGAGCGAGTTCTTCTGAAAGAGGCCCAGGCAAATTTGCTAAAGCCACCACTAAAGTATTTTGATAAATGTTATTTTTCCACCCTGGAGATAAAAATTGCCCAAGAACACCTGGCTCTAGAATTGGTGAGTTTGGATTTTCACTTAAGTGTTTGTGAAGTTGCCTAAATCTCTCTTGTAACTCAAAACCTAATACATATTCATTATGAAAAGTCCAAAAAGCCTCACCGCGCCCCACCTGAGGACTTGTGCCTACACGCCGAGATCTATAAATTCTATGACCATAGCTACCAGCTTCATATTCACCAAAATCAAGATGCAAAACCTCTATCAAAGTGCTCATCGCAAATGGCTCTCTCTGTTCAGCGCACACAAAAAAAACCTGCAGACTTAAAAACAAAACACCAAAAAAATTAATTAATTTAATAAACACAAATACCCAAGTTGATTTAAATTAAAAACGCAAAATTTATTTAAAGTTAATGAGGCAGCTTAACTCAAAAATTCTCAAGCTTTTTATGGTGTCATTAGAGTCATTGCATAAGCAACACAGCCTCTAAAGATAAAAGATTAACGAGTAAACATGCCATTGCAGGAGCTAGCATCACCACCTTGATCACGATTTAACAATAGCATGTCGTTACCCTGAATTATTCGCTTTCCTATTTGGCTTAAAGCGTCCCGGATAAAGTTAGCAAGCCTAGTAGGATGTGAATCGGTACCCCTTTTTTTGAGTGCATCTTTTGCAACACTTTTTAGTTCAAGACTATTAGTAGGATCAAGAACATAAGCGAGCAAACTTAAAAACCCTGACTCTCGAGGCGAAGGTAAAACTTCAAAATGAGATACTCCAGCAGAATCGTTGATCATTTGAGTAAAATCAGAAAATTGAGCATCCTGCGGGACCACAAGGCTAGAATTTTTTGCACGTCCATAAAAACTATCCACAAGGGCACTTGTCCTATCTCCATCAAAAGTGAATGTGTTATTTACAGCTGCAACTAAAAGCAAGCTTGAGTAAGTGTGAACTTGAACTGCATCTAAGACCTCGCCAGAAACTAATCTTTGATATAAATGCTCCGCCAGCTTATGCTTCAAGTCTGAACTTATATGCTCATTTTTGATTTGACTTAAAAATCCTGCAGCAGCGAGCTGGGTTATGACTAGATCTAAATTTAAATGTTTTTCTGCGGCGAACTCTATCTTCTCTAACATAGCTAAAGAAACAGCAAGTACTCTGCTGTGAGCAGAGCTTGCCCAATCAACACTTAACAATTCAGGGAATTTTTTATGCATACTAACTTCAGAGTTGGTTTTAAAAAAACCATAATTTTCAGCCTGCTGAAAAACTGCACTTAAAGCCGTAGTATTATGAGATCCCAACCAAATTGATTCAGCAGTTCCTACTTTAAGGGCATTAAAATGGCTAAGTTGTTCACCTGAATAGTCAATGTAATTTGGGTGTACCCGCTCAAGCATTGCTTGCAATCCATCAGAACTGACTTCAGCTTGTGATGGTGTTGTTTTCCCTGGGCTTAGAGACAATACAATGGCAAATAGACAAAGAATAAGAGACTTTATAAAAATCATCATAAGAACTTCCTTTTTTATTGGTCATATATGGTTTGAGCTTAAGATGCAAGATTTTAGCCCCAAATTGACTGAAAGAATACGCCCAAGCCTCTTCGTAAAGAGCCCAATTGTGAGGATTTTATCATAAAAGGTATTTTTTTTTAATTGAGCTAAGCCCTACCCGCTCTATAACTATATAGAGACTAAATGCTAGGCCGATCACTTCTTATCAAAAATATCACTACACATATTTTTATTTTGGCCCATCTGCGCTAATCTTTGATCTAATGGAATATTAGCCTCTAAATAGGTTGCGGCCTGAGTAGTGTGAGCGGACACCGCTGCTGCTCTTGCGGCATCCATTCTTTGGTGCTCTTCAGCGAATGCTGCGATCTCGTCTGAAGACATTAACCCATGCATCTTGTAAGGCCGGATGTAACGCCGAACTAATTCCGGAGGCAATGAGACCCTCATACGTGCACGCCCCTGACGGTCAAAAGCATTATAAATTTTTCTCACAAAACGATTTTTTGTTCCATAAAACCTTTGACCATAGGACTGACGTAGCCCTTCTACACGTAGGCTTAGGTTGTCTTCTATCAGTTTCAGTTCTGCTGGCTTTGAGCTCCAGCCCCTAGACCCAGCATCTTTGGCAAAAAATCGAGATAGAATTTTTTCGATATATCTACGAGTCACATTATTGAGTCTTTTATCTTGATTCAAAGGGAGTTTAAAAAAGGGAACAGTCTGGTCCGCATAAAACTGAGCTCGGGCCAGAAGATCTAAAATTTGGTTTTGAACCTCCGGTACTGTATGATCTCCAAGGTTAATGTCTGCTTCACCTAAAAGGTTGAGAAGACCTAACTCAGATAAGGCTTCGTCGTATTTGAGCCTGCGACGCTCAGCACGTGATTGGGCCCGAATATGATCTGCGGCAATTTTATGCCTGATCGCCAAAATTGTGGCTTCAAACTCTAAAGAGTCTCCAGGGGTTGAACTATAGTTTCTCACGACTCGCTCTAAGCTTGCGACCAAATCCACATCTGACAAAGTCATGGCGTAGTTGTAGGCATTTTCAAAGCCAGCAACAAACGCAGCACTCATGACATCATGGGCGGGGGCACGCTCATCAAACCCACCTGGAGTTCTTGGATCAAGGGCTCTCCGGAACTTCACTTGACCTAAATTATAACGACTTCCAAACAACCTACCACGAAGAGTCGGCAAAAGAGGAATATGAACTTCTCTGCGACGTAAAAACTCAGGTGTAAACTCCACATCAAAAATTATATTTTTATCTGGATGCTCCCTCTGTAATTTACGATGCATTTCCTCAGCCACTCTTGTGAGATGAGTATGATTTGGTTTAATAAATGACCCTCTTGCGGCCACAAAAACATGTGTGACTTGAACATAATGAGCCTCATCAGTGGCCCCTTGAGGCTGCCAGTTTGTGGCGGCTTCTTGAGTGAGAAAACTTGTCACACCATCAAGAAGTGAGGGAGCTGTTAAGTTAATCTCACCAAAGTAGGGCTCAGGGCCTGCAGTATAAAAGCCGATTCCGTATTCTGAAGCTGCTCTTTGAACTTGAACTCTGTCTAAAAGTTCACTGGCATAGTGGTCTTTGCCATCTCCAAAATCTAAAGGAGTATTGAGCACGATCACTGTTTTCCCGGCCAACTTTTGAGCCAAGGAACTTCTAGGATATCCATCACCCATTTGCTCTAAAAAATCAATATAGCCATAATAATCTGGATCATAAAATTGAATATTTTTACCTCTTCGCTCCCCAAAACGCTGCCACTCCCTATAAACCTCAGGTCTCATAGACCCGTTAGAAACAACAACTATATCAATGTCGGGGCCACCTCCATCTTTTGGGAAAGTGGCTGCGACATTCACCCGAGCTATTGCAGATTGAACTTCTTTAATTTGAGTGGGGTCTTCTAATTTACCCAAGCCTAAGGTGAGAGTCACAGCCTCTGAAGTATAAGGAACTGCAGATCCATTAATAGCAATTTGAGCTGGTATGTCTTTAACCTCATAAGGATCTAAATGAAGATCTCTAAACATTCCTTGATTTAAGGTAAGCCTGAAGATCTCACCAGATTCATAATCCACCATCTCCATTCCTGAAACATCCCCCCCTAGGCTTGTCAGATAAACTTGGACTAAGCGCCCAATCTCTGAACTCCCGCCTACAGGTTGAGATGAAGTATTTTCCACACGAATGATCATCTGTGTAGCTTCACCAGGAGCCAAATGAGGCTTAAGACCCACCACAGAAATCCTGACTGGATAATTTATTCTGACAGGAATCACCTGTTTCGAGCTCCCATTATCAAAAGTACGTTGAAAATCCACAAGTTCAAAAACAGGCACTAGCCCATCGATTTCTGTCATCTCAATAGCAGGAACCATGTCTCGAGGCCTTTCGACAATTCTAAACTCAATCGCCTGCGTAAATGTATGGCTTTGCCCAGGCTGAAGCTTATAAGGAAGTGTAAACTTTTGGCCCAAGCTTGCATTTCCAATAATAAACTCTCCCCACCTAAGATACATAGCAATTTCCGAAGTATGAGGGGTTTCAACGTCCCCAATGTTTGTGACTGTAAGACCTTTAAGAGTGACACGCTCTCCAAATTCCAAAACTCCATCAGGGTTTGCGGAACTGAGAACATCCCCAGAGACTGCAAACCTAAAACCTTGCTCCACTCTTTCATGAAAAGGAGCTCCGTTATTTTCTCGGTACACCCAATAATGAGATTCGCCTGGGACACCGTCTGTACCTTTAAACAAAGGCTTCGTTGAAGTTTCTCCATCAGGACCTGTGGGACCTTTGCTACCACCCGGCCTAGAGTGGTAGTGAGTTGTTGTTTTGCCATCTTTATCTGTAGTCGTTGTTGTCCAACTACATCCGGATCCACCCCTTCCACCTTCGCCTCCTGGCCCGCAAAGACCATGACCAAAAAAATCACCACCTGCTCCAGCTCCTAATCTAAAATTTGGAAATGCCAGTAATTCTAAATGACGTTCATGAACTCTAAAACCAGCACTCGAACCATTGCCTCCCCGGGCACCATCTGAACCTAAACCACTATCACCGCCTGGCAAACCAGGCCCACCATCTCCAGCAGCAGAAGAAGGAGTAGCACTACTGCCTGTACTCCCCCGGCCTCCACCACCGCCACACCCCCCATATCCGCCAATTCCGCCACAGCCTCCCTGGCCAAAAAAGTGAAAGTGCTCTGTGCGGGGGTCAGAAATATAGACTCTAAAGTCCCCCCTAGAACCATCAGGATGTTGTATATAACCATAACTTACTGGGCTCTCACCCTGATAGGTAAAAGCCCCTCGAATGAGAGCCGCATTTTCACCGGGATAAGCAGGGGATGCATCCCCGCCGTCAGGGCCAGGTTGACCCTTTGGAGCAACATAACCTAAATAGCTTTTTCCATGCCTGCCATTTTCACCAGGCCCACCTGATACATCGATGACAGGCCCTTGCCAATTAGCAGCTACAGAAATTGGAAGTGCAAAAAAAGAGAGGCTAACAAAAAAAACAAGATGAAATCTAAATAGGCCGCTCATAGTATTTTACTCCACAATAATTTAAAGGAGCTAATCAACACTATTTAGGGAAAAAGTTCAATAAATTCCTTTAGTAAAGATAATATTTACATGACTAAAATAATAGACAACTATTTTGATCCTCCCCAAATTTAGTAAACAGATTTGAAGTTCCTAATTCCCCATGTATTGTGAGGGAGAAAGGAAGGAAGAAATGTCTAGAAAGCGATATACGGAAGAGTTCAGAACTGAAGCTGTAAAGCTGGTAGCTTCAGTTGGAGTGACCAAAGCAAGTGCTGA
>CALGWV010000085.1 GCA_937936325.1 uncultured Bdellovibrionales bacterium
TCCCTGCTGTTTTTATAATGGTTGGCGCGCCTGTATTTTTAAGTTTTTCAGGATAAAACATGATGAAGTTAATCAATTTAAAAACAAATGAAAGCCTTTTAGAAGATGTACGCATGGCCACGTCTTTTTGGGACAGATGCAAAGGCCTTTTAGGTACTTCTGAAATTCAAAAAAATCATGGACTTTGGATTAATCCCTGCAGAAGCATACATACTTTTTTTATGAAGTATCCCATTGATGTCATCTTTTTTGATAAAAAATTAAGAGTCACTCGTGTTGTGGAAAACGCAGTTCCTTGGAGATTAGTAATACTTCAGACTCTGCATACTCGATCCTGCATTGAAATGAAATCCGGCCATCTAGGTGGACGGGTAAAACCCGGAGACAAATTTGAACTACGCGATTAAATTCTTGTCTGGGCCAAAAATGGGCGAGGTCATCCCCATAAACTCAAAGAAAATCACTTTGGGGCGATCGGACAACTGCGACATTGTCTTAGAAAACCCTAACGTCTCCTCCACCCATGCTGAAATTAAAAACGTAGACCAGCGCTTAGTCTTAATAGACCTTAAATCTACTAACGGGTCTTTTGTAAACGGGGTCAAAGTTTCAAAGACCTATATTGATGTTGGAGACAAGATCAGCTTCCATGACTCCCTTGTAGAAATTACGTCACAAGGTCGCAATCAGGGGCTGAGTTTAGTCAGTGATAATTCATTAGCCCAAAGCACGGATACAGACTCACAGCCCATTGGGTTAGCTGTTGAGCTTTCAAAAAAATCAGACATGGCTCAAAAAGTGGATGAAAAGATCGAAAGCCTAGTCATGCCTGGAATCTACAAAATGGGCGAAGTCTTAGACTTCAAGTGGCTGATCGCTGTTTTTATTGTCCTGGTGATTGTGATCACAACAGCATTAGCCAGCATTCCCTTATTTCAAATTTTAAAATCAAGTATTCAGGCTGAAAGTCAAAAAAGAGCTTTGACCATTGCTAAAACTCTAGCCGTTTTAAACAGAGAATCCTTATCTCAGAGAAATTTCTCTACACTTTCCATAGGAAGTGCGCTTCAAGAAAGCGGAGTTCGTGAAGCTTATATCGTGGACTCAAATGGTATGGTTATAGCGCCAGCTCAAAAATCTGGAACCACCCCAGACATTCCCTTCATTCACTGGGGCCGCAAGCAAATAGAAAGAAACCATATCGTTAAGCAGATCAGCTCAAGATATATTGGCGCTATGTTCCCCATTCGATTTTTTGATAATAACGAGGGCATCACTAAAACATCTTATTTTTCAGTTGTGATTTATAATATGGGTGATCTTTCTTATAACAAATCCAAAGTATTAAGCTTATTTTTACAAACTCTTATTCTTGCCCTCTTGGCAGGGTTTATTATTTATTTTTTACTTCAAAGACTGATCAGCTACCCATTTCGAAAACTTAATTTTGAAATGAATCAATTTTTATCAGGACAAGGAGATCAGTTCGAAAACACACTGGCATTTCCTGAGCTTGATAAGTTTTATTCAGGCTTGAAGAGTGCTCTCAACAGAGAGAGTTTCCAAAATGAAACTCAAAATTTTGAGTACGATCGCAGTTTTGAAATGATGAATCTTGTTGAGATCATCGGATACCCGGCGGCCATCATTGATTTTGCATCTCAAACCTTTCGAGCCAGTAATCCCTATTTTGATGACAAGGTATCCGTTCAATTGAAGGGTCAAAAAATAAATGAAATTTCAGATCAGTCTTTAAAATTGAGCATTACCGATCTTTTAGAAAGAGCAACTCAACAACCTGATCAACCTCATGTGAATACTTTAGATTTTTCAGGGATTGAAAATGAAATCATAATCCAAAGCATCCAAGGTTCAGAACAAGTGGCTTACTTCATCGTTGTTATTATCCCTATTGAAGGAGACTAAGTGGCTGAAAGTTTAACTTCGGTTCATGCTCCCACTAAAGAGCTTTTTATTAGAGTCACGAAAGGCCAGAACCAAGGCCAGGTTTTTAGAATTCGAAGACCTGAGGTTTTCATAGGCCGATCTCCGCAAAACCACATCCAGATCAATGATGAAAAAATCAGCAGAAAGCATGTTCGCTTAGATTTTAATGGGGATAGAGTTTTAATCACCGATGTCTCTGAAGAAAACTTTATTAAGATAAACGGGGAAGTTCTAAAAAAATCCGAGCTCTCTCACCAATCTCGCGTAGAAATTGGATCGCACGAACTCCAATTTTTACTTAAGGATAAAAAAACTCAGGCTGAAGCAGTCAAAAAAAATAAAATCCCTTTTATTGTGGCGGCCCTGGGCCTTGTTGCATTATTATTTTATTTTTTATCAGGCCCTGCTCAAAAAATAGATCTCGTCCTAAACCAAATAGAAACATTAAAATCTATGGAAGAAAGCCTGTCCAAGGAAACGGCCCTACTAGACCAACTCAAAGAAAAGCAAAAAGAATCCAGCTTCAGCCAAAAGTCTTTGCTAGATTCTAAAAAATTTTTTCTGCAAGGTCGAAGAAATTACTACAAAGGTGATTTCTTAAATGCCATTGAAAGGTTTAGGTCCGTGCTTGCACTCAACCCCGAAGATTCGAAGGCCAGAAACTTTCTTATGAAAGCCGAAAAAAAATTTGAAGAACAAATTGATTATAAGCTGGCCGAAGGCTTTGCTTATAGAGAGCAAGGAAAGTATAGCTTCTGCATCTCATCCATGAAGCAGGTGGTTCACTTGCTCCAAGACCCTAAAGATTCGAGATACGCTGAGGCAAAAACTATTTTAGATCAGTGTTATATTTCATCGAGAGGTCACCTATGAAAGCTAAGCTGACCTATCACCTCGATGGAGATTCTCAAAGTTTTGATCTCATCGAAAACAAAGAAGTCTTAATAGGTCGCAGTGAGGATTGTGACGTCGAGCTTAAGACTTTTGCTGGCATCTCCAGAAAGCATCTTAAAGTTTATTTTGATGGCTTAAGTGTGCAGATTCAAAAACTTTCATCCTCTGGCAAACTTCTCCTAAACGGAAAAAGCACAGCAGATATCAATATGATTGAGAATGGTTCTTTTTCAATCCCACCCTATGATTTTGAAGTCGAACTGATTAAAGAAAAAACCGAGGTGCAAATAAGCGCAGCAGAACAGGATGAGGAAAGGCTCCTTGAAAATGAAGACTCTGAGCTTCCAGTAGCTGCTTTAAAAACAGAAGAAGAAAAAACAAATTTTGCATCAACCCCCATGAAAGGGCGCATCCAACTTTTGAATGGGCCAAAAATTATAAGCATAGACTTGGACAGCAAAGGCCCGTGGGTTTTTGGCCGTGACTCCAAAAGTTTTTATCAAATCCCAAGTGAAAAGGCGAGTCGTGAACACTTTGAAATTTTTCAAATTGGAGCTGACTTTCTTATCAGAGATTTGGGTAGCGCTAACGGCACTCTTCTGAATGGCCATCAACTTCCCGCAAATCAAGAGATCAGCTTAAAAACCGGCGATAAAGTTCGAGTGAAAGACTTTGAGTGCTTCTTCCAAGTCATCAATTCTAACTTTAAAGAAATGGCCTTGTTCTCCGAGCAACAAAGCCAGCTCTCTAAAGAGTCGAACCAATTCCTCTCCCACATTGATCCTGATACTCAGTTTGGGTCTTCAGACCAGCATGCCGGGATAGAAAAAGTAAACATGCCTGGCTCAGATAAAAAATCAAATTTTAAAAAACAAGCTTTTAGGTTAGGGATTTTAGCACTCATTGGTGGAGCCTTAGTTTATAACTTTTTAGCACCAGACCAAAGCAGTCAAAAACAAATGGCCTCTAGACTAGAGCAAGAAAAACAAAATCAAAGCCTGCGTTCTCAAAAAGAAGCTGAAGATATTTTAAATGTGGCCCTCACTTTAATGGGACAAACCAAATTTGAACTCTGCCTCTCTGAAATTAACAAACTCAACAAACTTTATCCTGACTTTAAAGATGCCGCCCCTATTAAGGTGAGATGTGAACAGGGCCTAGAGTACCTTTCTCGCCAAGCCGACCTTGAGCGCAAGCGCAAACAAGAACTCGCCGTGGCTGAAAAACTTTCAGGCTATATCGTGGCTTGTGAAAGCCAAGTGAGTCTGGGTGTCGCCACACTCAACGAATGTCTACAGCCAGCCTTAGCCTTAGACCCTTCAAACGAGAAGATTCAAAATATGATGGATCAGGCCCAAGAGATTGACCGGAAAAAAGCAGATGATATCAAAAGTAAAAAAGCCTACCAGGCCCGCTTGAGTGCAGGAAAGAAACTCATGGCTCGCGCTGACAAACTTAAAGCTGAAGAAGATTGGGATGAGGCTATTAAAGCTTACAACAAATTTATAAAATCCAAATATCCAGACCCTGGAAGCAAAATGAGAACCAGAGCCAAGCTTGAAATCACAAGCATCAAGACTGGAATCAGTAGCCGTCTCGAAAGTGTTATTGCTGAAGCCAAAAAAGCCTCTGAAGCAGAGGATCATAAAACTGCGATTCGTGTAGCGAAGAAAGGTTTGCGCTTGGATCGTTACAACAAGGACCTGAGCCAAATCTATACAGACAACCTAAAAACCTTAGAGGTAAAGATGCAAAGCCTTTATCAAGAAGCCATCATTGAAGAAGATCTCGGACAAATCGACCTTGCCTACAACAAATGGAAAGACATCATCGATGAAGATACTCCAGATGGTAAGTACTTCAAAAAAGCTAAATACAAGCTGAGCCTCTACCCTGCTGAAGCAGAATAATTCATAATCAAATAGACGTATTTAGATTTTCAACAAGTAGAGGCACCTTATGAATTTTAATGAAATTGGATACCGAGGACATTTTTCTGTCTCCAAAGCTTACACACATTTAGACCCTGAACTAGACCTCTTTGTTTATGTGGAAAGCTACAATAGCCCTGAACTTGCAGAAGAGTTCTGCCATCAATTTTTAGAAGACTTTAAAGTGACCGCTGACGACACTGAGGCCACCTCCCCTTTTGAAAGACTTCCTCATTTTGATGACCACCAAAATGCCATTATCAAAAGTTGCAAGCTCGTTCACGAGAATTACTACCATGAATACAACGAGGATTCATTTAGAGAAGCTTTTGAGCTCAGCCTAATTTATAAACCCCAAAATAAATTTTATTTTTTTAGCGTGGGTGGGCCGGACTTAAGCCTGATCTCTAAATCATTGACGCCAAGACTCATACATACTTCTCATCATTTTTATCCACAAACTCAAAACTCTCCCGGGCTTTCACCTCAGCTATTAGGGGTTGAAAAGAAATTCAACTTCAACTGTACCGAAATCCCCCTTTCCCTAGACCTGCAGGATTTACTTTTGATCAATAGTAACTCTATACCCCAAAGTTTTTACCAATCTCAAACCACAGACCTGAAGCAAATCGCAGAGTTGTTTCATAGAGATAAACCTGGAAATGGACTTTGGTTGGGGCAGCTCTCTTCAAGAGGCTCTTAAATCTAAAATAATTTCAGTGTAACTTTGGCCCTAAGCTCAGGTATTGAAATCAATGATTAAAAAATAAAAATTTGGTATATTATAGGGAGTGCACTGAGATGTTATCAAAATGCGCAAGTTCAATGAGTTCAACTAGGAGATTCACATGGGTTTAGGCACGCAACTTTTTCAACTGGCTCACATCGCCCATTACGCCACTCTTTGGCTTTTATTAATTTTAAGTGTTCTAAGCATTGCTTTTATATTAGAGCGCACTTTGTTTTATAAAAAAATACAAAAGCATCAGAAAAAATTTGATGAAGCTATCACTCAAGCTTTAGAAACACAAAATTTAGAAAAACTAAATCAGTTTGCTTCTAAAAACGAAAGCTATGAGTCGGACATGTATCAGTTAGCTCAAAAATTTATTCAAAACCAGGACCCTTCTAAACTCGATCATTACTTTGACACTTACAAGAGCAGTATTCGCTCCTCCTTGGACCGTTTTTTAAACCCACTAGCCTCTATTGGGTCCAACGCTCCTTTTATAGGTCTACTGGGAACTGTTTTTGGAGTGATGGAAGCCTTTAGAAGTTTAGCCATGAGCCAAGGGGAACCTGCAGCAGTGATGGCCGGAATTTCTCAGGCACTGATTGCCACAGCCATTGGGCTTTTTGTCGCTATACCTGCTACCTTTGCCTATAATATTTTTCAAAAGAAATTAAGAAGAACTATAAATAATTTGAATGTGCTCAAAGACATTTCTTTGTCTCTTGGAAAAACTAAATCAGGGGATTTAAACTAATGGGCAGCTCAGCACAATTTGACGACGAAGAACCAATTTCTGAAATCAACATAGTCCCTTTTGTGGACATCATCTTGGTGGTTCTCATCATCTTTATGGTGACCACACCATTTATATTAAAACCCAGCATCCCTATCAAACTCCCTAAAGGAGCTTCAGGAGATAAAACAGCACCCTCAAAATTTCAAATCTCTCTTCAAACAAATGGAGAAGTTAAACTCAATGGGAAAGTAGTCACTCTAGAACAACTTAAAAGCCTAGCCGTAGTATTCTTAAAAGAAAACCCCACCGGCCAGGCCCTACTCTCCGCCGACAAAAAAGTCCCCCATGGCGAAGTGGTCACAGTGATGGACACCATTAAATCCAGCGGCATTCAAAGGATCGGAATCAGCATCGATTCAATTTAGAAATCAAATCTGTATTCATCCCTAACTCTCTTTCTTAAACTCGGAAATAATATCCTTTGTTATGAGCCTCTTCCCCATACTATTTCACAAAAAATCAAATTCGCAGATCTGGATCATAATCGCACACAGGCTTTGGCTTTAAAGGAGGGTCTGAGGTATTAAAAAGGGTGCCATTTTGGCCCTATTTTCAATCAAAACCATTCAAATTTAGTTATCACTAAACCTATGAACTTGAATGTAAAACTAAAAACTGCCCCTTAAAATTTCTGACCAATACTTAAAGTCTATGAAAAATAAGGATTGCCCTCACTTCACAAATCTATCACGGGATTTAAGAAAAATTCAGCAAATCTCAGCTAGAAAAAATATTGGCCAGCATTTTGCTTGTTTAGAGGCTTGTTATGTAGTTTATAATCTTAAGGAGATTTTTTAATGATACAATTTTTCAAAGTACTCATAGCCACCACTCTTGCTAGCTCAATTCTTTTATCTGGAGCTTTTGCTCAGGCTTCTTCTTGTGATTTTGTTGCACACAATTTAAAGAAATTATTATTACTTAAAGGCTTTAACCTAAGATCTGATTCACAGACTGTAGATGGTATCACAGTTAATGCATTTGCTGAAAAAAAAATCCTTGGTTTACAAACAAGAACAGCAGACTCTCCAAGCCATTTTAATTTAAACGTGAGCTTCAAAAATATTGAGGGCACATGCTATTTGGAATTCATATTTGTAAACCTTCTTGACTTCGCAAAAGGGTTCCAGAGTATAGACAAATGTTCCACTTACAGCTCAAACCACCTTCCCATCGAAGCCAACTATACTGTAAAGTATGAATCAAGCGAATATACCGACCAAGCCATATTTGGACTCCCATGTTCATTGATTGTACAGGCTCTTCAGTAAACTGAAATAAACAGCTGCTTCCACACCCACTTTATTAGTTGAGACAGTACAGAAGTCATTTCATAAATTTATTTGTATTAATCCTATGAATTCAGGTAGGATCCTCAAAAAAAGAGTTTAAAGCTTTTTTTGAGTTATGTGCTCTTTATTGCTTTTTGTTAAAACCTAGATATTAACTTATTAGGGCGTTGTTGCACATGAAGACGCTTAGGGCCTAAAAATCGCTTACCCACCGATCTATAGTTTTTATTTACTAAGATAAAAAAACATAGACGGCAAAAACGGGTAAGCAATTGAAAA
>CALGWV010000086.1 GCA_937936325.1 uncultured Bdellovibrionales bacterium
GAGACTTTGTAGTTCCTATGGTTTGGGCTGGCTCACCCTTACGAATTTGAGCCCAGGCTTTCTCTTCTTGAGCCACAAACCAATAGTCAGATCTCTTGCCCACTTTAGAATAATAAGTTTCGGCAGGAGTCAGGTAACCCTGACCAAAAAGGAGACGTCCTAAAGTCACATTGAGCAAATCTTTTGAAACGGCATTTTGCTTTTGATTCAGCAGATCAACTATAAGACTTGCTGATTCGTTGACTTTTTTATCAAGAGCCAGACTCAAAGCATACTTCCACTGAATGAAATATCTTTCAGGTGATTTTGCTTTGGACATCAGCATGAGTTTCTTTAACTCCGTTGATGTCATACTGGAGTCTAAATTTGAGCTTTGAACTTTGGCTTGTACAAAACGTCCAAAAACTTTATCCCAACCCGTAGCCCAAGAAATTTCGGAAGTGTTCCATGCCTTATGCTCATAGGGCACATACTGACGCCAAAGTTTTACTAGCTCAGGATGTATTTGAGTCACCCCTTGAACTTTAAAAAGCTGGTTTAAACCATAACTCTCCATTCCATTAAGGAATAAAATAAGAGCCTTAAATGCCTTTCCATTTGCTGTAGAAGCAAAATCAGAGTTTCCAAAAGCGGAGTCCCACTGATAAAGTGACTTTACAAAATTTCCAGAATTAAAAAACTCCATAAAGATTCTTTGCTCTGGCTTGGGAGATGGCAGAATACTAGCAATTCCCATGGGGGCCATACCTGCATCTTCACTCACTACCTCTGCAGCGAGATCACCAGGTGCTTTAAGGACATCCAACAATGACTTTTTTTCTTTTGCTATTGCACCTGAAGAATAAAAAATAATGAGCGCTAAAAAGATATTTTTCATAATAGAACCCCTAACGAAACACTTAGGCCAGATTGATGTATGTTTTCATTGATTCCAGATAATGGATTGGCATCATAGTTAAGATATTTGTATTCAATTCTTGTAGATAAATACTGACTCCACCAGATCCCCATCCCCAAGTTGCCGCCAAAAGCTAAACTTGAGCCATTTTCTGTAGAAATATTTCCACCACCTGGAGCCACATAAATGTCAAAATGAATCACATAATTAAACAAATTTAATTTACCAAAGAAAGGGTATACATTTAAATACCCTAATATACTACTTTCTGGATGATCCACATCAGGAACTCTTTCTAAAGAGTTAATCACAGCTCTGCCACCGCTATTATATCGATTTCTAATATAATAATTATAATTGGCACTTAGTGAAAAACGAGGTGTGATATGAAAGTGAGCATCAAGACCTGCACTATGACTTTTAAGAAAGACATTTCCCCCAAAGTAATTTGTATACATTGGTGCTAATTCAAACCTCATCCGACGATCCACAATTCTTTTTTGAATAATCTTAACTGAGGTTTCTCCACTAAGGCTTTGGGCTTTTTCAAAAAGCTCTTTATTGCCTCCAAGATCATCAATGTCTTTGAGTAGATCAGCTTGAGCCAAAGGAACAAAAGAAAGTACAGAGACAAATAAAACTAATATCATTTTCATAATTTTCTCCTCAACTAGAATAACTCTTCAGCCGTAACTGGAATATCTATAATAGAACGTCCGGATCTATTGTTGCTTTTTTCAGCAAATGCAGAAAGCATAAAACTTAAGTTGGATTTATTAAATAGATCAATGTCTTCAGCAGCAGGAAGGTTCATTGTAACCTGACACTTAGCTTTTGACGGATCAGAAGTACTCAATACACAAACACACTTCCCATTGTATTTTGCTGTAAGTGCTGAACACTGGTTTAAATCAAAGTTCAGTGAGGCCCCTGCTGTAGCGGTAGACACTGAGGCAGAATATACAGTTAACTGACCTGGAACCACTTGAAATTGACTTGCTGCAACCCACTTTGGTTCAGCCACAAAGCCTGGAGGTGATGTCACAACAAGAGGGTGTTTTATATTAAAAGCCTTGCGGTTGAGGCCTACTTGAACTTCACCAGAAATTCGAATTTCACGGTTTATTTCTGAATTTACATCTTCAGATCTGATTTCACAGATAGTACTATTGTTAGGGTGAGGCAAATGCTTACAGAAACACTCAAACCGATCATCTACAGAATCTGTATCATCATAAACACACTTTAAATCACTATCATTTGGTGTTCTAAAATCAACAAAAGAAAATTTAGGAAAATTAAATCTATATTCAGTAATGTCTTTTCCTGTAGATAGCTTTACAGGTTGGTTAGGTTTTAAAATTGACTTAGGCTGTCCTGCAAGATCAATAACAGGAGGGACTAACTCAACATCTACTGTGACTGTCTTGTTGACATCAAGCTCTGGGGCACCCCATTTCGTCTTACTCAGCTTCTGCCCTAGAGTGATCTTTAATGTCTCAGTCTTTTTGCTTCGTGTGATAGGGATAATTTCTTTTGTAGAAATACTACATATAAGGCTTCCTGTGTGCTTGCCTAGTCGTTCGTGTTTAAAATTTTCTGTAGGGGCCTCGAAAGGATCACATCGACAAACAAAGTTGTCAGCCGGAAGAGTAAGCCCTCTTGTTCTCGGGCGTCTTCCATTAGTATTTCGAGTCGCAGTCTTTGGATTGAAGAGCCTATTGCAACCCTCAATTTCTGCATAGATCCCGACATCTTCTTTCACCCTAGGTGTGACAAAAAAACTAAATTTAAAATCTTGTCCCTGCACTATCTCAATCGGTTTCTCTGAATCAAAAGAAAGGTTCGGAATATTCTGACTGGTTTGAATTTGCAGGTTATGAATTTTTGCAGAAGAAACTCTCTCGTTGACCGCAGTAGCTACAACAGACATCTCACAGGAGTCGCTGTAAAGATGGGTCAGCTCAACAGCATCTAAATCATAGCGCACTTTATAATTAATTTTTTTATAATTTGGATCCGTTTTATCAGAAATATACTCCGGATTACCGAGCACTTCATATTTTGGAAGCTCAGCGCATTTGTTGGGCTCTTCGTCATCAAGTGAAGCAAAGCTAATCTCTAGTTTTGGAAACGAAGGACGTACAGGGTTAAAGTCTGCGTCGTTCACAAAAATTTCAATTACATTTTCTTTAATAGACTGACCTTGGAGCTCTACTAAAGGATTTTCTTGTTTAATTTCAGAGACGTCCAGAGCACGCTTTACATTCCGTACGTAAAACTTTTTATTGTATTCCTCAATAAAACCTTTTTCAGAAAAAACTTTGAGCTTAACCTGACCTCTTTTTATATCATCTCCGATTTTGTAGGAAGCCACATTGAAACTTGGCTTCCACCTAATGGCATAGCCGATGGACTGGGTGACATTTTTATTGGATTTAACTTGGTCAGGATCTGAACCGCTAGTAGAAGCCGGCTCATCAAATTTTGTACCTGCAATTGAAGAAGAACTTAACTTTTCAATACTTAAACCCGGATACAAATCTGCATTAGCCAGTTCTAGTTTAACAGGTGTCCCACTCAATACATTAAGCTGACACTTATATACGCTTTCAAATCCCTCTAAAAACTCAAACTCTTGGTCTGCACAGACTAAACTCACTTCATTTTCATCAATAGCAAATGGAGGTGCTATAGATTTTGGGACCACTTGAGCTTGTTGTATAGATTCTGAATAAAAAGCCGACGGGTCCTGCCCGCAGGAAGCCACAACTAAAAGTAAAACTAAACTATAAATATACTTCATTTACTATCCTCTTGCTTGTTTTCTTAAATTAAATGGAATGGCCACTTTAACATCCACTCCCCCTTCAGGTAGCGGAAATTTCCAAGTCTTTACTCTTAACTTGATACAATCTTGGACCAGTCTCGAGGCTAATGTGGATTTTTTAATACTTAAATTCTTCACTCTGCCGTTGGCCCCAATCACCCAGCCTGCCGTCACGACACCCTTTAAACTAGGATCTGACTGAAGGGCTTTCTCATAACAATAAGTAATCTGACCTTTGTTTTTTCTCACAACTGCCATAATTTGGGAAAGATCCAGTCCGCCTCCAGAAGAAGATATCTCTTTGGCTAATGGCAACACACTGACTCCAGCAGAGCCTTTGAGTTGACGTTGACCATAACCAGATGAGCCTCCTCCTTTACCCTTAGTTCCATAGCCACCTGCGCCCTGAAGGTTTCCACCTTCTCCAAGTGGAGCCGAGGTCAGACCTTTTGAGTAAATAGAGGTTTGCACCCCCCCGCTTCCGGCTGTGCCACCACCTAAACCAGGACCTGCTGACTTAAGTTTTGCTCCTAAGTTGAGGCCACTTGCATGTTTGGAATTCGAATTTAAATCCCCAAGAGCAGCTAAAGCACCGGTTCTTTTAAGACTTCTCTTAGTCGTCGTCACTTTAGTTTGCACTGTTTTTTGAGGCGTAATCAACTTAGGTGTAATACGGCTTCTTGGTGCTTTCATGCGTGGACGTGGTGGAGGCTTTGGTTTGCTTTTTATGATTTTTACAATCTGCTGTTTGATCTCTTCATCAGGTTCAGCAGCCAAGTCACTTTTGGGGCCGTAATAGACCCCACCAAGAAAGCTTAAAGCCAGCAATAGACAAAGTATAAGACTCGTCCAAAAAGTCTTGCGGTTTTCCTCTTCAGTTTCTACATCCGATTGAAGTTTATACTTTGAATCTAGGCTTAAAAAACCGAAGTCACCTAATGGATACTTTTCTTTGAGTTGGTTTAAGGTGACTCTATCTATAACGGACCAACCCATCTCCTCAACTAAATCAAGATCATGGATTTCTCGGAGACTGATTCGACCATAAGCCGTTTTAACAACTAAAAGTTCACCAGCGTGTTCCGAAACAGGAATCACACGTACTTTTTTTTGGTCTCTATTTGTGAGACATACAGATTTCATGATTTCCCCTTTGAACTTACTTGGATGCGGATCTTTTGATGCGATCTGTAAAGTTATTCCTTAAGCCTAATAAAGCATCTAAGACTTTATCACCAGCAACTGTACTTACGATTTCGTTTTTGAATAAATGTTGTCCATCTAAGTCCAACTGACTCAAATCAAAACTCGTAGACTTTTTACTTTCCGGCTGCTTTTCAGCAGCTATACTTACACCCAAAAAGCTAAAGCTCATCAAAAATAAAATATTCAAAAATAGTTTTATACAATTTTTCATAGATCCCCCCGAGTCTTTAATTTTCTAATTCTTTTTTCCTAACTGCTGTAACCTAGTTTTTAAATAGGCCAGCATATTCTTGTCTTTACGTTCAGTTTCTAACTCAATCAAGTCCTCAAGAAGTCCTTTGTTTCTAGGTTTTTGAACTAATTTAGCTCTGAGCTTAATGATATCTTTCATGGCCACTTTTATGCTTTCTTTTTGTGCTTCTGGTTTTTCAGCTTTTGCGCTAGCCACTTCTCGCTGAGTTCTCATTAACTCTTTCTGAAGATCTTTAGGCATAATATCTTTAACAAGAACAAAGCCTTGAATGGCTTTCTCTGAAAGAATTTCATCGAATTCTTTAATACTTTTTATCTTGTTCTTGATTTGTTTTTTTTCGTTCCACAACTCTTTAACTGTAGCTTCTAGGTTTTCAGCACGTGTGAGATAGGGTGAGGCTTGCTGGGATAGCATATTCATATATTGGTTTTGTTCATCACCGCTTAAATCATCAGGCATTGGAAGTGACATGATCTCTTCATAAAAATTCTTAGAGGCTTTTGACAGAGCATCAATAGAAGCTAGCTGTAAAAACCATAAGTTTTGACCAGCCACTTGCTCGGCATAGGCCTCAAGCTCTTTTATGGCAGCTGCTTTAGCTTTAATTTCATTCACCATTTGTGTTTGATCTTCGGAGCTTATTTTAAGTGTCTCAAGAGTCTTTACATGGGTCATAAACTCTGGAGTTTTCATTTCAGTTTGAAACAGCTGAAACTCAGGTTCAGAATAGGTTGACGTCGGTGAAATAAATTCAGCTAACTTGTTCATATCAGGTGTGCTCTCATAGGCCATAAGCACAGCCTGCTTAAAGGCCTTCGGATTTTTTTCAATTTGAGGTCTAAACTCTCGAAGCAAAGCCCATGATTGTCCTTTGGATCTTTTTAACAAATCCATCGCAAGCTCTGTGGTCTCAGGTTTGCTTGGGTTTGCACGTATATAATCAGCTATAATTTTATCAGCTGACACCTCGGCTAAGTCCGACAACATAATTTTTTTATAAAAAATATCTGTTGGAGACATTTTCGTAATGTGATCCAGGGTTTTGAGCGCCTCTGCGAACTCGAAACTTTGCTCATGGGCCCAGAGTTTTTGAGTGTAGGCGAGGTCTTTATCAGCAGGTGTGATCTGGGGTGATTGAATCAGTTGATCTGCGTAACGAATCACATCTCTAAGTTTAAAAAGCTTTCGGGCTAAAACTAATTTATTTCTTATAATTTTATAACGTTCTGGTTCATCAGCCCCTTCCATTGAAACTTGGCTCAATTGCTTGAAGGCTTTCTCTAAGTTTTTATCTTCGCCGCCTGAAGCCAGTTTCACGCTCTGTTCAATGGCCGTTTTTCGTAAGACGGATTCAAAACGCAGTCTCTCTTGAGGAAAAATTGTGGCAAACTTCTGCCCAGCTTCAATTAAACCTGATTCATTTTTTTCCAAAACATAAGCATCTAGGGCTAAATCAGCTGCCGTGAGGGCAAGCTCGTTTTTTCCTGCATACTCTTCAGCAAAAGCTTTAAGACTTTCTGCAGCCTGGGAGTAGTTTTCCATTCTATAGGGGAGGTAAGCCTTTTGATAGCTCACTTCTACACTTTGTGTTTTAAGTGGAGATTTAGCCAGATAATGGTCATAGGCTATTGGTAATTTTTTATACCATTTGTTTTTTTCTGCCATTTCAATTTGAGATAGCAATACTTTTTCAAAAATTTTCTTTTGATCTTCTGTTAGACTCTTCCAAGGATGTCCTACGAGCTTAGTCCAAGTGCCAAAAGCAGCTTGTTCCTGGCCTGATTCTTTTTCTAAATCCCCTTGCCAGAATAAAAACTCAATGTCTGGTTGCCCACCTGAATTATAGGCTTCATAGGCTTGTATAAGCTGTGGAGACTTTTTAGTTTTTTCTTTTTCTTCTTTATGCCAGCTCAACACATAGTTTCTGAAGTTATTTTTAAGTTCATCACACTCTGCTTTTTTACAACCAGAGAGGTTTTGAGATAAATTACGTCTGGCTTTTTTATAATCTTTGATAGACTTGTCTTTAAGACCAATTTCCCTAGAGAGTCGTGCTGACAAGAGCTGATATTCAGATCTGATTATAGGGTCTTTAAAGCGACCTTTAACATCATCTAAAACAGTGAGTGCGGCTTGTTTTTGTCCAAGCCTTTCAAGCTCCCCAGCCAAAAGCCCTAAGTTCACATTCACCTCTTTAGCTGGCGAATGCTTTTTTATGAACTTCATATCTGCTTCTGAATATTGAGTTTTTCCCACAAAAGTCACATAGTCTTTAACGAGTTCGTTTTGAAACTCCAGGTCTTTGACTGAGCTGGGCGAATCCTCTTCTCTTGTGATGAGAAAAGGAGTTTCCAGTTGTTTTTTCAGCTGAGCTTTGGCCTTAGAGTATTCTCCAAGACTAAATGTGGCCCACGCTGATTTATGTGCCGAATATCCTTTTTTACCCATTCCCCTAGGTGATTGAACAACTAGGTCGTAATAGCTCCTTGCAAGTTCGAAATTACGATCACGATATTCAATCTCTGCGAGTGAAAAATTGGCTTCCGTTTTTAGAGAGGGTGATTTTGCTCCCTGATGTGCTTTTTTATAATCTTGGCGTGCCCCAAGCTTATCGTTTTTGATTTCCTTCATGTGTCCAAGCTGAATATAGACTTGGGACTTTTGATTCCCATCAGGAATGATATCTAAAACTTCAGTGTAATATTCGGCAGCTTGTTTTCGATCTTCTTCACCGGCTGTGCAAACATCACATCCCTTTTCAAATTCTTTATTGGATTTGAACCTGGCTCTTTCTGACAAGAGATCCGCAAGTCTTAAAGTCACAGCGGCTTTAGACGAGTCATCATCAGACAACTGAGATTGGACACGACTGAGTTTTTCTATAAGTCGACTCTGAGCCGTGACATCAGCATAGCTAAAACTGAGTAGTGACACACTGAGAAGTAGTATTAAAACTCTCATGAGCTTACCCCTCCCATCATCACGGCAAACTTAATTTCTTCATAACCAGCCTGGGCCCCAGCATGAATCACAGTGTTCAGATGACCATATTCCACGTTTCGATCGGCCTGTATGATAATTTTATTTTCAAATTCAAGTTCTGGATATTTTTTTTGAAACTCTTTTCTCATTCCTAAAAGTTTAGAAAAAAGATCCTTCAACTCTAGCTCTTCGTCTTCAACATAGTATTTTCCTTTTTCGTACTTCACAATCACCTGACGATCTAGGTCTTCAGCCATTGAAGCCGTTGGAAGAACCATGTCCTTGGATATAAAAAGGATTTCACCCGAGCTACTATAACTCATCAAAAGATAAACCACCAAAATTGAAAAAGCGTCCACAAGAGACGTCAACATGAGTGTGGCCGCCAGGGCGTTTAAATAACGTCCTCCTTTTGGCTTCAAAGTGGAACAAGCCAAAAGTGGACTCTCCATACTTGTTTGTTCTAAAACATTATTAGTCATAATTTTTCCTAAAGTGGTGATACACCTAAGTCTTTCATTCCAAACTCTTTAAAGTGATCCATGAGTTTAATGACATTCTCGTACTTTGTTTTGGAGTTGGGTATAATAAGGGCCGTCCTAAAATCTGCATTTATGGATTGAAGTAAGCTGACCTGCTCCCCGAGTTCTTTTTTATCCCATAGCCCAACTTCATCAGGCTCAGACGAAACTTTAATTTTAAGCCGACTGCCACCGAGTTTTCGAGTTTCTGCTCTAGAAAAATCGTGAAGCTTTAAAACCACCGCTCCATCAGCACCCATTTGCGCCCATACGGCTGGTGTTTTCTTTGTCTCCGCTGCGGATTGTCCTCCCACAGCCTGCTTGACGTTAAGGGACCCGACCTGAATCCAGATTGCTGTTAAGAGCAAAAAGCAGATACAGACAGAGAGAAGCGAAATAAACGATACTAAGTTAATTTCGACATCAAGATCTTGATTGTTTTGAGCCATATTTCCCCCCCTCTAAATAATTTTTGTTTAAGCTTGTGCTTGATGAGGCACTCTTTTTTGAGATGGTTTATTAGTCGTACGTGCACTAGGCTCAAAAGCATAGCTTAGCCAGTTATAAACTTTAAGAGATCCTTGGTTCAGATCTTCAGTCAGCTGATTGGCACGGTTCATTAAGATGGCATACATAATCAAAGCTGGAATCGCCATGATAAGACCATAAGCTGTCGTGTTCATGGCTGTTGAGATCCCGCTAGAGAGCATAGCTGCTTTTTCTGCAGGGTTTGCTGTACTTACAGCTGTAAAGGCCTGAATCATCCCCACGATTGTCCCTAAAAGACCTGTGAGCGTCCCTACGTTTCCAAGCATAGCTAAAAAACCAATTCTTTTAGAGTACATAGAATTTGTTTCCATCAAAACTTCGTCCATCTTTCCACGGATTTCATCTTGGCCACCCCAATTCATGGCAGCATCAACACCGGCTACAACCACATCATCCACTGTATTAGCTCCAGCTAGAGCTTTAGATTTAACATCCGTTAAACGACCTTCACGAATGGAAGCCTCAAATTCGCCAGCTCTATCTTTTTGGTTTATTTTTTTAGAAAAATAAAGAAAGATCACTCTTTCAATGATAATGGCTACA
Source organism: uncultured Bdellovibrionales bacterium (assembly GCA_937936325.1). GTDB lineage: Bacteria > Bdellovibrionota > Bdellovibrionia > Bdellovibrionales > UBA1609 > CALGWV01. The sequence continues at coordinate 9,783 of CALGWV010000086.1, forward strand.
GATACGACTTGTAGGAATAGGATGAGCCACATCCACATTCCACCTTTAGCAAAGGATTCCGTGATAGCAGTAAAAAATTCCATATACCCCCCCTTAATTGGATTTCATTTTTTATTTTTGGAATATCAAATAAGACTATATCTTAAGAGGGTTCGTCAATTTTTTTCTTCTGAGACACAAAACGCATTTTGCTTTTTGACATAAGAGGTTCTTATGTGTATTTCAGCTTTCAATGTGCGGAGCTTATACCAGGATTGAAAATAGCTGTTGTTAAGTGTCTTCAAGTCAGAGAATTTTTTTGAGAAATGAAGTCAGGAAATGTTAAAATTGACTTTGGTTTCAGGCCCCAAAATCACTTTAAGTTGGGCTTCTAGAGTTCTTGAAAATAATTTTTAAAACTGGCGATTTCTTTTTGCAGCTGTTCATATTTGAGCTTGAGCTCAGTCAACTCTGTGGGGCTAATATGCTTTTGAGTTCTTTTTTTATTCTGAAGTAAAAAACGTCTGGCATTAGGAATTGAGAGACCCACTTCATGAACAAGATAACGTATACTCAGACAGTGAAGCACATCCACTCGCGTGTACATACGTTGATTATTATGTGATTTTTTAGGTTTTAGATCTGGAAATTCTGTTTCCCAGTGTCTCAAAACATAATTTTTAACATCACATATTTGAGACACTTCACTGATCTTAAAAGCATGTCTTGCAGGAATTTGATCTTCAAAATCTAAGATTTTTTCTTGAAAGGAGGGCACATCGACTTCAAGGCTCACTCAGCTTCTCCGTTGACTTGGTCTTTTAAAATTTGACTAGCTTTAAAACTCACCACTTTTCGAGCGGAAATCATAAGGTCGTCACCTGTTTGGGGATTTCTGCCTCTTCTAGGCTTTTTGTCTTTCACATCAAAGTGTCCAAATCCAGAAATTTTAACTTTATTAGACTTCCTCAGTTCATCTTTGAGGGTTTGAAACACGGACTCCACAAGATCTGCAGCTTCTTTTTTTGAAAATCCAATGCGCTCATAGACTTCTTCTATGATCATGGCTTTAGTGAGTGTTTTTTCCTGTTCATCCATTAAAATTCCTTAATGTCATTTCATACCCGCCTGAATTAAAAAAAGACCTATGGGTACTTAAATACATTATCGAAGAGATCCATGGCTTGGGTCAAACGATTTGTGGATCTCAAAACTTTAAAAGTAATCATTTTTTATCAAAAATATACCTTGAAATAGTGCCTACAAATCAGTCAGCTGTCAGAATAATGCAAAATGATTACGTCTCAAGACAGCTTAATCTTGAGTAGCAGCCCTCTTTTCTGGCCAGAAAAATGCAAAATAGGGGCTATAAGGAGTCTTCATGAAATACACCTACTTAATTCTAAATATTATTCTCTTTACTCAAATCGCTCAGGCACAAGACATCAGCTATAAATATATGAGCACTCAAACGCCATACGACGAGCACATAGACAATAGACCTCTTACTGCTTTTTTTAGCCAGGATTCGGAGTTACTTACTTTTGGCTTCACCTACTCTTCAAATTACTTTGGAGTCCAATCTCAAGTTTTATCTCAAAAAACTAAAGATTTAAAAGGACTCTCACTTTCTGAAATACTCAGAATTGACCCTGTAATATATGAAATCGTTGAAGATGTTGGACTTAGTGAAGATGACTATGTCGATTTATTTAGTTTCTCTATCGAAGACCTCACTGAGGACTATAAAAGTTTTTCAATTCATGTTTTTGATCATGTAAATCAAACTAACGCAGTCTATGCTTTTCAAGCTGTTGAGTCAGACCAAGAGAACTCTAACTTAGATTGGTATCAAAAAATTTCAGAAGATGTGATTCTAGCAGAGGACAGCTCGGAAGAGCTTATGGATGATGCTGTTTGTCTCGGGCTTTTTAATAAAACCTGTGATGAGATCAAAACTACTTCAGACAAAAATAAAAGATTCAGAGACAGAGATTTTTCTGGGCTTAGATTTGATAACAATAACGACGGTGAACCGGACTGGCTCCTGCCTGTATTTGGAGAAGCTCCAACGCCTGCTGCAACTGACGAGGATTTTAGCTATAGCTCCCACGATCTTCCAAAGATAAAAATTAAAACTCCACGCGACTTTAAAATAATGGCTCAATACTCTAATGTCTTTTGCCAGGACCCAAATGAATGCCCTGATTATGTGGGGCTTTTGATGGGTATGGACAATCAAACCGCCTATCAGGCCACAGCTACTTATTGGAAACCTGGGGGTTGGTTTATCACCAATGCCCACGCTATCCCCCAAGCACTAAGAGTAGCTCAAATTGGAAAGCCTTCAGACTGTTCTGGGCAAATTTATATTAAATTGCCAGAAAATGAAAACTCGAAAGAACTTCTTTTAGAGTGTGATCAGATTAAATTTGTTTCACAATATAATTCCGACAAAACCTCTGCCGACTTAGCCTACTTCACAGTTAAGAGTCCCGAAAAACTTCAATCTCGAAATCACTTAGAGTTATTTTCTGATGCAAACTTTAGCTTTAACCTTTCAGAAGACTTGGGTAGCCGAGTTTTTATGCATGCTGCAGATCCATGGAACGCTCATTTAGGCAGAAAAAATAAAGTTGAAGGTCTTCACGGCGTGATTGTTAAAAAGACATGTCAGGTTGCAGATCCTTATCAAAGCTTAATATGGCTTTCTGAAGGTCAGAGTTTAAATCAAAATCATTTCTACTATGATCAATGTGAAACGAATACTATGGGTGGGAACTCTGGATCAATCGTGATTGATGAGGCTAGCATGATTCCTGTTGCCGTTCACGAATCCACTGGCTCTTTCAATTGGCCTTTAGCCGGGAATCATAGTGTTTACCAAAAAGAATTTAAAGCTTCAACACTATTGAGTTGCTTTAGACCTGTAGATGCCTCTTCAGAAAAGAGCCTTCATATCACAGACCGTGATTGCCCGGTTTACCCAAACACTGAATTTCAAAATAAGTACATGTCTCATGTTATAAAAATGATGGACGAAGAAGGCCAGACCCAAATATCAAAACTCATTAGTGAAGCAGTGGTCCTGAATAGAGAGCTTTATGTTTGCAACGCCGACTTAGCAGATACAAATCAAAACTATAACGAACAGCTTATATTTAACACTCAACTTTTAGATGCTAACGAAAAACTCACCAATGATCTTCAGCAATGCACCCTAAACTCTGAACTTAAAGAGATTCACTATGACACAGCCTTAATTATATTAGAAAATACACAGCTCATGCACTTGGAGGCTTTGTATGATTTCATTAGAATAAATAGTAACGGAATTTTAGACGTTAAAATTAAAAAAGCGAAAAAAGCCTCACCACCACAAGATTATGAATCTAAATTTCACATTCAGCTCTGCTTAGCAAAAAGCAGTTACTGGACCCAGTGGCAGCAAAAAAAGTTTTATTCAGAAAGAAAATTTTTTGATGGGTACTGGGGAGACACCTATAAGGATGAATTTCAGGTTGAAGTCCCTCAATTGAATATAGACCACAAGAATTTTAACCCAGAATTTTTCTATAATTTAGTTGATGCAGCCAGAAGAGCTAAAAATTCTAACTCTGAAGGAAAGCTCACGATCAAATTTTCAAATTTTGCTGATCCATACAATAAACAAAGATTCAATTCTCGTCCACAGGTTGACATTTTATTTGGTAATAGAACCTACATGGGGAGACTTCCCCTCTGTCATACTTTAAATTAAAGCTTTCTTTAAGAAAGAATAAGCTACAGACTCAAGAACTTAATGTGATCTTGAGCCTGTAGCTTATCCAAATAAAACTTAACGAAGAAAAAGTCCTTTTTATAATATAAAATTACTTTAAAAAAAAAAGATTGATCAACAGAGAGTTTAGGTATTCATTATTTAAATTCTACTCCAAACGAACCCTTCCTTTAAATACCTAAACCTTGTTAGCTCACTCTTAACTATTGTTTAATGATTTAAAAATCTTAAATCTCTTTAAAAGCTGCAAAAATCTGATCTTGAATTTTAAGAAGTTGTTTTTCTTCAAGATCTCCTTTTTCACTTTGTAAACTGAGACGAAAAGTCAGGGACTTTTCGCCGACCTCAAAATCTTCACCTTGGTATTGGTCCACGAGGTTGAGATCTTTAAAGAGCGCCCCGGATGCTTTTTTGAAAACTTTTGTGACTTGATCCATGGACCAAGATTTAAGCCTGAGACTGATATCCCTTTGCACCATAGGGCTTAAACTATAATCTTGTATTTTTGCAGACCTGGGGTAACCTTTTTTTAGAAGGTCTAAGTTCAACTCCAAGAAGGCTGCCTCTCCGTTGATTTTAAAACTCTTCAAGACTTCCGGATGAAGCTGCCCCATAAAACCAATACTCTTCCCTTCACAAACTATTTTAAATTGCTCCAGTGGATGGAGAAAGCTCATTGCCTCTGAAGCTCGCTCTAGCTTCCAAGACTTAATTTTCAAAGAAGACATGAGAATCCCTAGGGTTCCCTTGAGTTGGTAAAAAGAAACGGCTCCAGGTTGTGGTTTATTCCAAAACCCCGAACTCTGCCCCCAGGTCATTAAACCTAGGTGTTCGTTTTCTAAATAATTTTTATTTTCTAGATCTTCTCTAAAAATTTGTCCAACCTCAAAAATATCACCATTGTCTTTTCCGTGACGGTAGTTATGAACAAAGCTTTTTAACAAAGCCCCATACATTGACGACCTCATTGCATAAGTCTGCTCACTCAAAGGGTTTGAGATTTTGACCGACTCATTTAAGGCTTGAAAACCAATGCTGCCCATAGCTTTGCTGTTTTCAGATTGGAGCTCAGAGTCCTGCTTTGACTCAAAGTGATAGTGAACGTTTTGATTCCATCCTGCTTTCACGCATAAATCTACAATTTTATTTTTAAAAAGATAATTTTTATCAAAAACTGAAGGCGGCAAACTGCTCTGAGGCAAGATTGATGGAATTTGATCATAACCCCACATACGCCCCACTTCTTCAATGAGATCTTCCTTGCAATGAATGTCCACTCGGTATCCTGGAGGTGTTAGCTTTAAGCTGCCTTGAGCCTCATAAAGCTCAAAGCCTAACTTTTTAAAAATACTTTTTATGTCCTCTGTGCTGACATCAAAGCCCAGCCTGTCTGTAATTTCTGCTGGAGTCAGCACTATTGTTTTAGGCTCAGTTTTTAAAGGCCACTCATCTTGGTAGGAGGTCACTTTGGCATCAGGGCACATTTTTTGAATCTCTTGAACCATCCACTTCATGGCCATATCACAGGTCCCTGAATAACAGCCCCTGCTGAATCTATAGGAGGAGTCCGAGTGAATCCCCAAACTTCTCGAAGAGCGCCTTACACTGGAAGCTAAAAAATGAGCTGACTCTAAAAAAATATTTTTGGTTTTTTCTGAAATTGCAGTTTCAGCCCCCCCCATCACACCGGCTATGGCTAGGGCATCTCCGTCTCCGTTTAGGATCGAGAGCTCTCCGCCTTTTACTTCATATTCTTCATCATTTAAGGCTTTAAACTTTTGGGCTTTGGGCGCAGGACCCACTTCAATTTTATGATCTTTGAGTTTATCCCTATCAAAAGCATGCATAGGTTGCCCAACACCCATCATCAAATAGTTCGTAAGATCTACAATATTATTTTTTGAGTTCAGCCCTACAGACATCAAGCGTTCTTGTAGCCACTGAGGACTTGTTGTCACATTGATGTTTTGAACTTCACAGCCCACATATCTTGAGCATTGCTCAGGATCTAAAACTTTAAGAGCCACTGATTGGCCTTGAGCCTGGGGTAAATGTTTTATATTTATCTCTTTAAGGGGGCGATCCATTAAAGCTGAGATTTCTCGCGCTAAGCCCAGGTGACTTAAACAGTCCGCACGGTTTGGTGTCACATTGATTTCTAACAGCACATCTTGTTGATCACTCCACTGAAAATAGTTTTCTCCCACTGGTGAGCCTGGGTCTAAAATAAGAATGCCCTCTCCGGCCTCACCTAGGCCTAACTCCTTGTTTGAGCAAAGCATACCAAAACTTTCCACACCGCGAATCTTAGATTTTTTTATTTTAAAATCTCCAGGCAAAACTGCGCCTGGCAGAGCGGCTACGACAAAGTCGCCTTGCTTATGATTAGAGGCTCCACAAATGATTTGCACGGGCTCAGCCTCACCCACATTCACTTGGCAAAGTGTGAGGCGATTGGCATCTGGGTGTTTTCCAAGTTCTAGAATTTCAGCTACAACCACATGTTCGAGGTTTCCCATTTGCTCCACAGCTTCCACCTCTAAGCCGGCGGCTGTTAAATCTTTAACCAATACCTCAGGGTCTTTTAAAAAATCGGCGACATCAACAAAATCATGAATCCACTTTAAAGAAATCTTCATCTAAACTGCTCCAAGAATCTCAAATCATTTTCATTAAATAAACGAATGTCTGAAAGACGATATTTAATCATCGCCATACGCTCCACACCAAAACCAAAAGCAAAACCTTGCCACTGATCTGGATCCACATCCGACATTTTAAGAACATTGGGATGTACTAAGCCGCAACCCCCAATTTCAATCCAACCTGTTTTGGAACAAACTCGACACCCCTGACCTGCACAGAGCGGGCAGGTGCAATCCACTTCGGCTGAAGGCTCTGTAAAAGGGAAAAAGCTAGGTCGAAAACGAGTTTGAGTTTTGTCTCCAAAGTAAGACTTTGCAAAAAAATCCACCACTCCTTTTAAATGTGCCATGGATACTTTTTTATCCACCCAAAGCCCTTCCACCTGGTAAAAGTTTGGAGCATGGGTGGTGTCACTATCACAACGAAAGACCGAGCCTGGAGCTAAAATCCTTAAAGGTAAACTTTCGCTCCTTAAGGTGCGAACCTGGATCGGACTGGTGTGGGTCCGCAAAACATGGTCGTGCTTCATATAAAAAGTGTCTTGCATCTCACGAGCAGGGTGATCCTCTGGAAAGTTTAAGGCTGTAAAATTAAGATCATCATGCTCGATAAGCGGGCCCAGGCGCACAGAAAATCCAATTCGTGAGAGGATATCAATCATTTCACGAATGACGAGCTCAATAGGATGATAAGTCCCTGTTTTGACCTCAAAGCCTGGAAGCTCAGGATCAAGCATACTTTGGGCTAATTTTTGGGCCATTTCCTGCTTAACCAGCTCTTCGGATAATGAAGCGTAAAGGGACTCTAGGCTCTTTTTAGCTTCATTTACACTTTGGCCAAAAGCGGGTCGTTCTTCAGGAGAGAGATTTTTCATCTCTTGCATCACAAGAGACAAGGCTCCCTTTTTACCCAAAACTTTAACCTTGGATTTGTAAAGCTCATCAGGATTTTGACAACTCTGAAAAGAGGCTTTGGCTTCTTCAACAATTTGGTTTATTTTTTCTGTGGACATATAGCAGATAGTGATGGATGAAAGAAACATAGGCAAGACCCAAATTGCTGCCTATACTGAACGCTCTGAGGTGTTTTTATAGGGTCTGTTGAAGATGGGTTTGTCCAGACGAGAAAGTAGATCGCGCACAAGCGAAATGAAGTGAAGGCTTAAGCAGAGACTTAAGTCGAATTTAACTTTGCCGGGCCCACTCTAATTTCAAATTCAGATACTTTTTGCAGTGAACAAAGGAATCTTCAACAGCCCCCAACTCAACAAGGCTTTAAAACATAATGAAAAGCGATCCTAAAATATACAGCCATAAAGAAACTCTCGAAAGACTCAGCGATGTTTTTTACAACCATGGATTTTCCAAGCTCTCAGGCCCTTTGATAGACCAACTCACCAAGTATTTTTTTGCTCTCGGTGAGTCTCACAAAACCCTAAATATGACTCGGCTCCATTCCATCAAAGATGTGGGGCTAAAACACTTTGTCGATAGTTTAATGCTAGATCAGAAACTCAGCTTGAGATTCCCCATTATGGACTTAGGGACAGGGGCTGGATTTCCAGGTGTGATATTAAACCTCTTATACCCAGATGAAGAAGTGATCCTTGTGGAGAGCGTCGGAAAGAGAGTGAGGTTCCTACAGGACCTTAGAGATCTATTAGGCTTAAAGAATCTTAGAATTATTGGGCAAAAACTAGGGCCAGATTTTGAAGCTCCTACTTCTTCTGCAGTGACTCGAGCCATTCAGATGTCGATTGAAGATGTTCTAAAATACGTGGCCCCCTCTTTACCCCTTGGCGGAGAAATGATTTTCATGAAAGGCCCACATTTAGATGACTTTAAATTGCCTTTAAATTTTTATATGAAAAAACCAAAATCATACAGTCTTCCCAATAGCCCCCACAAAAGACAGCTTGTTATTTTTGAAAAAATTGAAGTCGAGCCAGAAGCACAAAACTAGGACCCCAATGAAAAATACATACTTTATTTCGAGTGATAAAAACAAAGTCTATCAAAGCTTGTTGGCCTTGCTCACTCCCCGTGGAGTTAAAAAACAAGAGAAATGTTTAATCTTTGGAGAAACATTGGTTCAAGAGTTTTTAAAAAACTCTAAGCACAAAGCCTTGCAACTCATCCATACTGAAAACCAATTTTTAAATATTGAAGCCCTATCCCAGGACTTAGATTTGATTTGTCTGGAGAGAGATTTGTTTCAAGCCTTGGATGAATTTGGCATAGCTTGCCCCATACTTGTTGTTGAAGCTCCTAAAGTGAAACCTTGGGCTCAAGACTCTGGGGCCCATCTAGAGGTTTTTCTCCCCCTTGGAGATCCCGGAAACTTAGGCACGGCCCTTAGAAGCTGCAATGCTTTTGGGGTGACCTCTGTGGTTCTCACTGAAGAGGCTTGCCATCCTTATCATCATAAAGTCACAAGAGCAGCCAGTGGGACTAATTTTTCTTTACAAATTACGCGAGGACCTTCAGTTAAAAAGTTAGATGATGTGGATCTGCTCTGGGCCCTTGATAAAAACGGGGAATCTATCAGTGAATTTGATCGGCCAGAATCAATGAGACTTCTTGTAGGTGAAGAGGGCGGGCTGCCTGAAAAGCTCAAGGCCGGAAGACTCAGTATCCCTATCTCAAATGAAGTAGAGTCTTTAAACGCAGCTACTAGCCTAAGCATTGCTCTTTATGAGTTTAATCGAGTGGGGTTAAAGTAATACTTACAAAAATATAGGATATTTATTTGGAATCCTTTGGGAAGCTTCTACTTGTAAAAGTAAAAGATAAGATGGGCAATTATATTTAAGCCTCTGCATTTATGTAATTCTGTCTTCTTAAATAGAAGGAGTTAGCAAATCTCCGAAAAAGCCCCTTTATCAACTGATTCAGTTTTTTTATTGCAGTAAGTTAGACAATTTTTTTTTTGGTTTAGAGATTTTAACCATACTTTAAGATCATTTAATTTTTTTTCAGTATATTTTTTCCGCAATACATCGGAAAAACTCTGTTCCACAGGTTCAAGACACCAGCAACCATTTTTAAAGGCTTTACTGGCTCGCGAACCAAATAGTTGATTTTTTTTTAGATTTTACTAAGTATCTATCGATACCATACGCTATTAAAATTTTTGCTTTAGGATGTCCAAGGTTATGAGCTTTTTTTGCCCACAAGTAGGTTTGATAGAAATGATCTGCGGATCTGGGTTTAAGTGCCACTTTTTGACTGATTTTCAAAAAAGCTCTGGTAAAATGCGAATTATGGCTATAATTCTTTTAGGGGAAAATATATTTAATCTGCTTTTGAGGTCTAAACTCTTTAACTGATCACAGCTTAGAGGCATGAAGCCATGACTCAACACCCTCTGTCTTTGCTCATAGTGGAATAGTCAGGGTTTACACCTTGATTATTAATAAGAAAGACTTTCTGCAAGTAGACTAAAATCTGGTGTAACAGTTTTTACTACTCTTATAATATCATCATTAATACTAATGTTAAAATTAGTTTTCACCCTAAATGGAAAACCTAGATCTTTAGAACATCGTGTACCTGCTTCTAAAATACTTTTATCAAATTCCACTTTTGACAAAAAGCCTACTCTATCAGCTGCATCCAGTTTCTCCATCCAATCTTTAAAGCTTAGTGGTTTAAACTCTGCTAATTCGTTCTCTTCGAAAACGATTCCATGAGTTTCAATGTAGACTTGGCTATACAAATCAACAATGCCAGTCACAACACATTTTTCCATAAGTTTTTGATCGGCCAAAACAAAACGGCTCCCACACAATATCACAATTATCATTAAAACTTTCATTTTTTCCTCCTTTTATTAAGGGCTGTAGAAGACTCGTTTGTCCAAACGAGTCTTCTAC
>CALGWV010000087.1 GCA_937936325.1 uncultured Bdellovibrionales bacterium
AATAAAAAAAGAAGGCACTCATCGCTTGATTATATGAGTCCGATAGATTACAAATTTAAACATCAGAAAACAGCTTCGTAATTTGTCTACTATTTTTGGGGAAGACCAATTTTTAATTCTGATGAATCTTACCTATGGCAATGGTTCTCTTCTGAAATTGGGGATTCAAGGAATAATCCTGGCCCCAGGCCTCCTGGCTTCAGGGGCAGATAGACCGAGTCAGCTTAAAGACTGGCCGAAAAAGCCGATCACTTGGGCGCTTGCCTGTTTCAGCTGGTCCAAGTTCTGAAAGCTCAGGCAGGGGGCTGCCCCCCAATTTCAGAAGAGAACCATGGCAATTATCTTATAAATCCTCAAAGCTAGAAGATTTATGAGTTAAGCCATGATGGCTGAAAATAAAGCTGACGCCTAAATTGATAATTCTTTAAATGCATTGGATGACATAATTGCGCGAGCAAGAATGCTTAATTTGGGTATGAGCCCAGATCTGAGAATCTGGGACCTAATGTAGCTTCATTAAAATTTGATAAAATAGTTGAAGGTGACAAAAATCAGTGTTGTTCCCAAAGCTCAACATATTTTTTTAGCATATAGAGCTTGAGTTTATGGCAGCCTTTGACTGACACTTTGAGCTCCGCAGCTCCTTTTTGAAACAAATTCCACCTAGCATTTGGCTCGGCTTGAGCCGCGGCTTGAAGAATATTTTTAGCTTCGACAGAAACAGATTTTTTTTGAAGATCGGATTCAAAATCTACAATCATCTCCATCTCATTATTTTTATACTTACTCCAAGCAAAAGATTCCGCAAAACTACAAATGCTTTTAATATCACTTGAGCCCTGTTCAGAAGAGTTTTCCTGACTTTGTGTGCATGAAGCCAAAATCAAAAAACTATAAAGAACTAAAAGCCTCGGCACCAATGAAACACATATATTCATTTTAGACTCCTAAAAAATACGAAGCTCTATTGTCTTATCGTTGATAAAACGTGTCAAATTATTTCAAAAGCACTTGTACCCCAGATCCGATGATAAGCGGCGAGAGAAAACCAATAAAACATGAATCAGCAGTCCTGGCACAGAATTTTTCTCTTGAAGCCTAGTCACCTGTAAGCTGTTTTGAGCACGACGGCTTGGGCAGGGCGTTTCATGATTTTTCACCGCCGTTTATCCACGGATCTGAGTTGTAAATATCTATATCCTAAAAGCTGATCGACAAAAGAATCTATATTCTTTTATCCATCCTCAAAAGTTATAACTTGGTAAAAGCCATCTTCTTTGTAGCTTTACAAGCTTCACTGTATTTCAAGGGGAAAAAAAGTCCTCCAGCCAGCCTCCCCGATACAGGCGTTCAAGCCTCCAAATGAAGCATAGAATTTTTCAATGATAACAATAGGATCTTTCATTTTTACAAATCAGGTCTCCTGACTGATCGTAGTTCTTGAGCGGGACATAGAAAATAAATTTTATGGACCTAAAGAAAAACTAAGAAATTCAAATATGAATTTCTATAAAACAGGAGAAACACCATGATGACAACAATAAGAAAAACAGGATTAGCAGCAGCTGCACTTATGCTGGCTCAAGTGAGCTTTGCCAGTGGCTTGGCCATTCAATCAAAGTATGTGGATGCTGAGACAGGACAAACTGTAAAGGCCAATGCTCAGGTTAATTTAAGCACCGCTTTAAATCAAAAATCAGACTATTTTCAAACCCCTGAAATGAGAAAAACAATGACTGTGGTAAAGCTGGCTGAAGGGATCAAGATCGCCTTAAGTGACTTTGAAAATAGCTGCAACGATATTGTGCGACCTGAGGCGCCGACACCCGACCCATTACCCGTCCCAATGCCTCACCCGCCCCTCATTCCGTTTCAGCCTGTTCAAACCCGCAGGCATGTACCCCCAATTTCTCATCCTCCTCAAACCGAGATTCCTGAAACAAAGTTTACAGAAAAATGTCAGAAGGAAAAATTAAATGCCATCAACACATTCATGAGCACTTTGACCCATGTTGAAATCCAACTCAATATGATTGAAGCTCACAACCTCAGCCTTATTGGATCTACAGGACCCAACGCTTTTAAAAATGCTCAAGAACGTAAGCTGAGAGAGCATTTAGACCGTGGACAAAAACTCGTTAAACTTATGAAAGACGTAAAGCCTGGCAGTGGTTTTGGATGGTGTGGACCAGGGCGAATCTGTGCTATTCCAGCGATGACCAGAACCATTTCAAGTACGGCTTTAGAATCGACTGGCTTTAGCATCACTTCAGGAGGAGCTCAGGACGCTCGTAAATACAGAGACCTTGTTGACGCTGGCCAAATCCCTAAGTCGAGTGATTTTCAAGCTTACGGGCTCATGAATGAATTTCAATTGGGTTTAGCTTTTGATTGTGACTCCAAGTTTTGCATGAAACCGGCTGTGGCCTATGATGCAAAAAAGAATTCCATTTACGTACAAGTCGGAATGGGAACAAACCTAGATCTAGACAGCTTTGAAAGACAGCCTGCAAACATTGGACTCCTTATCGATATTTCAGGCTCTATGACAGCAGAAGACAACACATCCAAAGCTAGAATCGAGTGGGCTAAAGATGCTGTAAAAGCCACTTTAGACAACCTGGTTTCTGGATTAGATTATGTCTCCATAACTACATTCACAACTGCAGCTCAGCAAATTTGGCCAATCCAAGGTGAGACTCCACGCCCTATCACCGATGCTGACAAAAAAATGATTCTGCAAAAAGTCCAAGCTTTGCAAGCCGGTGGTTCAACCAACTTGAATGACGGACTCAATATTTCTTATGGTTTATTAGCTGATGTGAGAAAACAACTTTCAACTCAAGCATCTAGCTACAACCACAGATTGATCGCCATCACAGACGCTAACTTGAACCAAGATCCAGATGAAGGTGGAGCTGTTCAACAGGCTGAAATCATGTCAGAAACACAAAATATTGATCTCACAGTCATTGGCGTAGGCATGAACTTCTTCCAAGACTTTGTTGAAAGGCTGACGACTATGAGAGGTGGAAACTACATCTTCGCTCAAAACGGCCAAGACATGGTGGAGTACTTCAAAGGTTTTGACACTCTTGTGACTTCTTTTGCCTATGACTTCGTGGCCAACTTAGACTATGACAACTCCCTTGTTGAATTAGTTAAAGTACACGGAGCCCCAGAGCAAGCTGCTGGACTGACTTCCAATGACTTAGTCAGCATCAAAACACTTTTTCTTGCCAGCTCTGAGCAAGGTGGTGGCGCCAGAGTTTTTGAGTTCAAACTCAAATAGTTTGTATTTAATGAAATTTAAAAAATTATGTTAAAAAAAAATAAGAAAGGCTGGGAGCTCCCCAGCCTTTCTATTGTTCTCTCCTAAAACAATAAAAGATTCATATTTATTTTATAAGCCTCATCTTCAAAGAATTTTTAGATAATGCTTATAGCTCCAAAATAAATCCTGCGCAAAGCTAGCACTTTCATCCATTTTGAAATACAATTGATCTTCACTTTAACTGAACATTGACCTCATAGAGCAGAGATACCCTCTCCAATTCTCTTAAAAAGAACGAAGAACTCCTCCCTATATTTTGTTTACTTAAATGAGATAACATATTTTTTTTTAAAAGATTATATCTTCTGAAATTTTAATTTTACTTTCGCAAAAGAAGAAGCATTGAGCGTCGGGGCATCGCGTATCATGGGGTGCGATATGTACTCATAGCATAACCCGAGAGACGCTCTGCGGCCGAAAGCGGGCTTCTTCTTTTACCAAAGTAAAATTAAAATTTCAAAAGCTATAATCTTTTAAAAAAAATTCGTAACAGTATTATTTAACGTCTAAGGACCCTGCATTATGTCTCAATCTCGTTCATCGCTGCCTATTTTAAAATGGGTGAAGCAATATAAAAAACATTTCTCATTAGGCTTACTGTTTGTCGCCCTCACTAACCTTTTAGATATGGTGGGCCCCTATGCCATTGGCAGAGTGATTGATCTTCTAGGAACTGAGGATCAAAGCATTTGGACCTGGCTTGGGGTTATTTTTCTTGCGGCACTAGGCACAGCTTTTTTTAGATATTATTGGCGGATCCATTTTGGACGCTTTCATATGAGCGTGGCCCATGGGCTAAGGGTCCAAGTCTTTAATAAGTTGATGGACCTAGGCTTAGACTACCACTCCACAAACACCACCGGTGAAAAGATGACCCACCTCACACAAGACGTGGAAAACGTCCGCATGGGTGTGGGCCCTGGAGTGCTCATTTTAGTTGATGGTTTGATCTACACAGTGATTATCACTCCTATTTTATTTTATCTTAATCCCTCTTGGGCTTGGAAATGCTTGATTGCCCTACCGCTTATGCCTATTGTGATTTCAAAAATAGAATCCTTAGTGAACCAACTTTACCGTCAGCAACAAGACGCTGAGGGGGAAGTGACTGCCTTTGCCCAAGAGAATGTCTCTGGAATTAAAGTCATTAAGTCTTTTCAACTTGAGAGTTTTAGAAACAAGTTATTTTCAACTATTAATCAAAAAGCTCATGATACAGGTTTAAAAACAGAAAAAATCGAGTCCTTATTTGGACCTGTATTTGAAGCCTTTGTCACTTTTGGAGCCGTGACACTTTTAGTTGTGGGCTCTAAAGATGTGATTAATGGCGAAACCAGCCTTGGTGCTTTTTTTGCTTTTTACCAATATTTGCGGCGTATGGTCTGGCCTATGATGGCTCTAGGACTGAGCTTTACAATGATTGAAGAGGCCAAGTCTTCTTACACCAGATTAGATGAGGTTCTCAAACGTAAGAACTGGTTACCAGATGGAGAGCTGAAACCAAAAGTTATAGATACAATCAGTTTGAAAGATTTAAACTTTAAGTACCCTGGGGATAAAGGCAATGTCCTCGAAGGCATAAGGTTCGATCTTCAGAAAGGCCAATCCATGTCTATTGTCGGCCCTGTAGGTTCCGGAAAATCCAGCCTTTTGAAAATCTTAGGAGGTCTCATACCTACATATGATAACAGTATCGAGGTCGATGGCAAAAATTGGAATGAACTTGATTTAGAAAATAAAAAAAGTTTACTTCGACTTGTTCCCCAAGATATATTTTTATTTCAAAAAAGCATTGAAGAAAACTTATACTTAAATCCATATGCAGCTCAATGGACTCATGAGGTCTTAAAACAAGTCCAGCTTTTTGATGAAATCACCAACATGAAGGACTCTTTCAAAACTCAACTGAGCGAAAACGGCGGTGGTCTTTCTGGAGGACAAAAACAAAGGTTGGCTTTAGCCCGAGGTCTTGTCACAAATCCACAATGGCTCCTCTTAGATGATGTTTTAAGCGCTGTAGATAAAGAGACTGAAACACTCATTATGGAACAACTAAAAAAACTACATAGTCGTGGAGCTCAACATTTTATTTTCTCATCACACAGACTCCAGAGTTTAAACTGGGTTGATCAGATCATTGTGCTTAAAGACGGAAGCATTGAAGCTAAAGGTTCACATGAATATCTGTTAGAGCACAGCCCCACCTACAGAGACTTATACAATAAACCCGAAGAAAATAAAAAGCCCCTGCCCGAATTAGATGGAGGGCTTTAATATGAACACAAAAAATACTAAGAACACCTCATCACTTAAAGATTTTATTGTATTTAGTAAAGCTCACCTTAAAGGCGAAAAAAGAAACCTCATTATTTTGTTTCTTATAGTTTCAGCTTATGTCTTTTGCGGACGCTTGGTTCCTTATCTTTTTGGACTCGCCGTAGACATGGGGATTAAAGCTCAAAACTTATCCGTTTTGTATCAAATTGCCATGGGCTTTGCTTTAGTGAATATCTTAAGACCCATTTTTGGTTTTTTCATGAACTACAGCCTGTTTAAACTTGGTGAAAAGTTAATGCTTTCTGTCCGAAAAGAATTGATGACCCACGTCCAAAGTTTGCCGATCTCATTTTTTGAAAGGCAGCCTTCTGGAAAAATTGTCACTCGCTTGAGCAACGACACAAAAAGTCTGAAGGATCTGTTTTCACAAGGTCTAGTCGGTGTCGGAGTGAATGTCTTTGAGCTGATCTCTATTGTGTTCACTCTTATTTTTATCTCTTGGATATTAACTGCCGGAGTTTTATTAAGCCTGCCTCTAGTTTTGTTTCTGGCTTTGAAGCTCAATGCTAAAATCAAAGCTCAGTACCTGGTGATCAAGGCTCAGCTTTCAGAGATTAATGCATTTAGTGCGGAAAACTTAAACGGAGTTCAGAGTCTTCAACTCTACAATGCCACTGATGATGTAAAAACTAGATTGATTACTGAAAGTGCGAGCTATAAAAAATCTCAACTTTACGGAATCCATCTTTTTGCCTCTTTGTGGCCGATGATTGAGTTCTATCAAGTTTTTTGCATCCTCCTAGCGCTGGGTGGAGGAGTCTTTCTTGTAGATGTCGGACAAATTAGCGTAGGGAGCCTGAGCGCTTTTTTACTCTTACTCCAAGGCTTCTTTCATCCGGTGAGGAATATACTGGAACGCTTCAATCAATTTCAAAATGGACTGGCTAGCCTTCAAAGAGTAAAAAATTTTTTTAATGAAACACCAGAAAGCGAATCTCAAGCTGCTTCTCGTAAACTTGAGGCTTCCCAAGTCCCAAGCGCACTCATCGAGCTTAAAGATGTATCTTACCAATACACTCCAGACGGAGTGAAAGCCCTCAATAATGTTTCATGCTCAATACAAAAAAAACAAAAAATAGCTATAGTCGGACGCACGGGAAGCGGAAAAACAACTTTGATTTCACTTCTGCAGAAATTTTATACTCCTACTGAAGGAGACATTTTGCTCCAAGGCAAGTCTTTGAGAAACCTCAGGACTATAGATGTTAGAAAAAAAATCAAAGTCTTAAGACAAGAAGAGTTCATTTTCAAAGGCAGCCTTAAGGCGAATTTAAGCTTTAACAATCCAGAGTATAGCGACAAGGAAATTGTTGAAATCATCAATAAAATTGGTTTGCAGCATAAAAGAAATTTATTTATTGAAGAGGCCGGTGAAAACCTCAGCGCTGGAGAAAAACAACTGATTGCCATCGGGCGAATGATGCTAGCACAGCCCGAAATATTAATTTTAGACGAGGCCACTTCGCATGTAGATCAAAAAACAGAAAGTCAGATTAAAGAAAGCTTAATGGCTCTGATTCAAGATAAGACCTGCTTCATCATTGCCCATAGGTTGGACACAATACTTTCACTTGATGAAGTCTGGATTATGGCTGAAGGGAAAATCATAGAGCAAGGCGCGCCTCATGCGCTCCTCACTCAGCCCGAAAGTCATTTCTATAAACTTTACCACGATAAACTCTGAGATAAGATCCTTATCTCAGAGAAAATATCACACGACATCCTCAAAAGGTGCCTGGCACCGAAGGAGTGCAGCCGGCTGGGCTTCTTTGGATGCTTTGGATGACAACCTCTACTCTGCGGTTGAGTTTTTAATTCTCTAGGCTGTTAAAATCGTCAGCCAGAGGCTCTTCCTCACCCTTAGCTTCTAAAATATATATAATTTTATCCGGCGTTGTTGCACACAGGCCCTCCTAACTTAATATCATAAATTCTAGAGAACCGCCGGACATTTGAAGAGGTTTAAAATTTTAGTTTTTATGATGGCCTCTTGGGCTTGAGCCTCAAAATTCCTTGAGCTTAACCGATCT
>CALGWV010000088.1 GCA_937936325.1 uncultured Bdellovibrionales bacterium
GAGTCCTTTGTGCTTTTTTTATATAAGTTATCTAAAAACACTCCTGCTATAACTAAAATTTATACCCTTCAAAATAAAACCTTGTTTGAGTTTATACTTTTTACGCACTAGTTTGATCATGGGGACAAGCGTTTGGGTGCGAAAACTCGGGGCTTGTGGGGGAGAGGCTTATGCCAAGTGAATTATGCAAAGGACAATTGGTTCTTGCTGATGGTCATTATTTTAAAGGTGAGTTTTTAAAAGCTGAAGAAATCTACGATAAGATTACAAATGTTTTTTTAAAAGGTCATTCCTTTAATGATTATCTAAAATGTCAGATGAGAAAAGTTAGGATTTTGCTTGAGATGAATCGTCGCGAAGAGCTTAAGCTCATTGAAGACGGGATTAAGTTCCAAATTGAATCTCAACAATTAGAGTCTTCATCTGGCTTGTACTATTCTTTAGGGGTCTGCTCCTTTTACCGTGGAGATGTAGAGTCTTCCGGCGAACTGTTTTACAAGGCCTTAAACCAAGCCATGGTGAATGGAAATGAGAAGGACATTGGCTATGGCCTCATTGGACAGGCCATTATCGATTTTTATAAGGGAGAGAGCCTCGAGTCTTTAAAGAAGCTCAAACGGCTTAATTTTATCATTGAAAGCTTAGATTTTTATGAGTTAAGTCTTTCTGCTAATTTGCTTGAAACCATGATTTGGATTGAAGAAAAAAAGTTCAATGAGGCCCATAAATCGAACTGGCAGGCCTTTCAAAAGCTAAAACTATTAGGGGGATCTTATTTAAGGTCCTATTTACATTTGAATTTTGCTAAAATTTATATGAACTTTAAATCCAGTGAATCTGTAGCCAGCTACCACCTTAATAAGGCTAAACTCAATTGTAATCCTGAGCTTCATGCTAGGGTCTTAGCTAATATCAAAGAATTCGAAGACGAAATTCATGTGAACTAGCCTTAAATGATTTTATGCTGAAAGTTGATGTGAATTCATTGGAGTGTGATGTGTCAAAATTGACACATCACCTCTGAAGTCACTCTCTGGGCTTTGGAGCCTCGACAAAATCTAAGAATCATTCTATAAATAGTATGTCCAAATAGGAGATTAGCTCAGTTGGTAGAGCGCCACCCTTACAAGGTGGATGCCATCGGTTCGAACCCGGTATCTCCTACCACTTTTATGGTGACAGATTAGATCTTTAAACATACAAAGAGTTTATGGAACTACAGCTTCAAGAAATTCAAAAATTATTTCAGCTCCCATTGAACGATAAAGACCTCAAGTGGGAAACTCGGATTTTAGAACTTATCCCACAGCTTTCCTTTGAGATTATTAATCCAGATTTAATAACAGAATCTGATGGCTGGCCTTACCTAAAAGTAGCACTGTCTGGATCTGAAGAAGATGAGGCTTCCACAGATGTGTTGTCTTGGCTTAATGAGATGGGGGCCGGGCTTTGGATTGGAGCTAAGGATAAAGATCTTCCCGATTATCATATTAGATACGGGATGATCTGGAATTACTTTGCAAGAGGGCGTTTTATCTCCGAGACTTTAGAAGATGGCATTGAACGTGGAGAAAAAATCCTTATAGATGAATCTAAGGTTTATAAGGTCGATATACCTGAAACCTATTTACCCTTAGCGGTTAGAGATCAACTTAAGTTCTTTTTTAAATCCATGGGTTTAACTCAGGTGAAGTGTTTGTTGCTGACTCAAGATGCCTATGAGTTTAGTTTACACTTTTCTGAAGAGTCATTAGGGACTCTAGAAAAAGACCAACAGGGCCTTTTTCTAGAGTCCATCAGTTGGTTTTTTCCGCTACATTACCAACTGGGTGTTTCATCAGAAAAATTCTTTGATTTCGATTTATTGTAAGTTATTAGGGGCTGTTAAACATTCACATGTCCACTGCGAAAAGCATCTCAAATCGAAACCTGAGTGGGCGCTGGAAAAAATAAGTTCAACTTAGTTTGAACGCAAGCCTTCACTTAATTTTGCCTGTGCACACTCTACTTTCTCGTGACCTGCTATTCTCGTTGGGACAAATGAATGTTCAACAGCCCCGAATTTGAATTTATTATCTCACTATTTGAAAAAAATTCTTAGTGCTCTTCAAATTCACCAGGATAAGGAAGTAGGTCCATCAGGCATTCTCTCCAATACTCTGGTATATCAGAAGAAAATTTTATCCCTAATTGAAAAGTTCCTTGGCCCTTGTGTTGGCACCTGTGGATTTTACCTTCTAAGTCTAGGTTCATCTGAGGAAGAAAAATATTCACATACTCGCCAACGAGATGATCTAAGGATAGGTTTTGTCGATCTTGGTGTCTAGAAAGATTGTCTCTATGAATTTCAATTAAAAAACCTGAAACTGAAGCATCAATGATCTTACCATGTTTGCAGATTTTTTCAGTGTCTTCTGAGAGACATAAGTCGGAGAAATCTATATAATCTACCAGCTGTCTTTTGTGTTTTCGTTTGTTCATCAATACATCCTTTCGAAATAAACATTTCAAAATAAAAGAAGTTATCTTTTTCCTCGAGTTTTTATTCAAGACCTGAGGAAGGCTGTTTTATTACTTATCGGTTGATGAGCTAAGGATTGAAGGAGATAATAAATTATTCATCTGTAGAAATCATATAAATGATTTCTACAGGTGCGAAAACCTGAATTGTGTTTCAGATTGAGAAAAAGGAAGTCCATGTCAGAAGTATATGTTAATAGAACCCTCAACCTAAAAAAAATAAAATATATCGGTGTAGATATGGATCATACATTGGTTCGTTATAATGCCGATGCTTTTGAAAAATTAGCCTACGAGTCTATGAAGGCTAAGCTTATTGATCTACATAAATACCCAGAAGAGATTTCTGCGCTTAAGTTTGATTTTAAGCATGCTATTCGTGGCTTAGTCATAGATAAAAACTATGGAAACCTTTTAAAGGTCACACGTTATGGTGAGGTCCGAGAGTGTTTTAATGGCTTAGAGAAAATGAACTTTAAAGAGATTAAAGAGCGTTTTAGCAATCAAATCATTGATCTTAATGATCACAACTTTGCTTCGATTGACACGGCTTTCTCCATCTCTCATGCCTGTTTATTTATGCAACTGGTTGAGCTCAAGAAACAAAAACCTGAGTTGAACCTTCCGGAATTTTCAGATCTTTCCTCAGACCTTTATAATGTTTTAGATTTGTCCCATAAAGATGGAACTATAAAAAACGAA
Organism: uncultured Bdellovibrionales bacterium; assembly: GCA_937936325.1. Taxonomy (GTDB): domain Bacteria; phylum Bdellovibrionota; class Bdellovibrionia; order Bdellovibrionales; family UBA1609; genus CALGWV01. Next base: position 3,223 of record CALGWV010000088.1, read on the forward strand.
GTGACTCAGAATCTAAAAGATTATGTTTTGCTCGATGAAGAGCTTGTTCAGAATATTTTAAGATATAAAAAACACGGCAAAGTTTTCTTCATTGTGACAAATTCTGATTTCACATATACCAAATGTATTTTGGATTACGCTATTAATCCCTTTCTTCCTGAAGGGCAAACTTGGTCAGATCTGTTTACGTTTACATTTACCTTCACTCTAAAGCCGAGGTTCTTCTATAATAGATTGCCATTATTAAAAATTGATAAAGACACTGGTTTTATGAAAAACTGGGAATCAGACTTAGTGCCTGGAGTTTATCAAGGGGGGTATGCTGAGCTTTTGACCAATCATTGGGATGCAAAAGGAGAAGACATTTTATATGTAGGAGATCATATCTACGGAGATATTTTAAGGCTAAAAAAAGACTGTGCCTGGAAGACAGCTTTAGTGATTGAAGAGCTTGATGACGAGGTGAAAAACTCTCAAAAATCTGCAGATATTATTGATGAGCTCCATCAACTCATGGTTAAAAAGGTGAGTCTAGAGGGGGAAATTGATGAGATTATCTGTACCGCCATTGAAAACCAGACGCCAAGGCCCAAAGCCAAGCTCGAACCTCTCCAGCTCCAGGTGCAAAACTTAGATGAGAAAATGGGAGAACTCATCCAAAAGCAAAGATCTCAGCATAATAGCTTATGGGGTGAAATAATGAGAACAGGGGTTGAAGAAAGCCACTTTGCCAATCAAGTGGAACGTTTTGCAGACATTTATATGTCTCAGCTTTCAGATTTGCTTAGGGTTTCCCCTCGGTCTTATTTCCGCAAGCGTAAAAGGCTCATGGCTCACGATCAAAAAGAAGAGATCGAGTTAGAAGGAGCGTCTTAATCTTCAACAGTTCCTAAGTAGGTGATTTTAAATTCACCATAGGTATGAGATAGCAGTTTGAAGTGACCTGGACCATAGAGTAGAATCTGGATGAGTCCTTCAGCTTTTGACTTCGTTTTTCTAGTGATAGCGGGTAATATTTTGAGATCTCTGGTGTACTCATAATATTTTCTTTTTTAATTGAAGTTTTGAGAATGAGATAGCTGATGCTTTGACCAGAGGAAGGGCAGGATTTTTTTAAGTTTTGATTTGTACTTATGTTCTTAAATAAAATTTTTTCAGCCAAGGGCTCACAGTTGGAGTGGGCTAGTGGAAAATACTGAATAAAAGCCAGTTGGATATTACGCTGCTCTTGCTCCCCGATAGACTCAAAGCAAAGTGATTTAAGTTTTTTGTTCTGGATCAGGCCAAAGTGCCTTTTGAAAATAAACTCATAGGTCTTCTGTTGGGAAATAACGGGGCTCCATTTGATAAAACGAGGGTATTTTGCCCCATCTTGACCATGGATTTGAAAAAACACAAAGGCTAAGCTCAGGCCCCCAAGAAACAAAATACCGGTAAATAGTAAAATTAAAGATGAATTTTTTGACATAGCTTCACATCATAAGCTGGGTTTAGAAAAAGAGTCACACCCCTTGCGATTTTTGACGAGTTGTCTTTGACATAGATTTCTCTTGCTTGAGGGGCTAATTTCTTTTAAAACTGAACGTGGAGAAATGGCAGAGTGGTTGAATGCACCAGTCTTGAAAACTGGCAGGCGTGATAAGCGTCTCGGGGGTTCGAATCCCCCTTTCTCCGCCATTTTTATTAAATGGGTTCTTTCCGATTTAGAGTGTAGTATTCCAAAAAGTTCAATTAAAACGATACGCTAAGAAGCCTCAACCATTAAATGGTGGTTCTGGTAGGTTCTACAGACTCAGTTTACTTCGAGCTTCGTGTAGGGATTCCACATAAGAATTTTTTCTTTGTGAAGCCAGTCGTTCATAATTATTGAGCTGTGGTCTTTCAAGAGGCTGGGTGTTTTGGACCAGACCCATTGGTCCACCATGTTTTGAAATCCATAATCTTCGTCCATATAGACGACATTGATGTCAGGCATTTCAATGGCTATTTTTAAATCTTCTATGGTTTTGTAGATGTCTCCTAACTCGTCTACTAAGCCAATTTCGAGGGCCTTTTTTCCAGTCCAAACTCGGCCTTGGGCAATGTTGTCGACCTCTTCGATCGTTTTGAAGTTACGCCCCTCTTTAACTACATTTAAAAAATCATCATAAGTTCTTAAGATGCTCTGTTGAACTAAGTTATCTTCTTGTTCTGTGCTAGGGCGAGTGGCTGACATAATATCGGCAAAAGGATGGGTAACTACACGGTCAAAGCTCAGTCCTAAATTTTTCTTAGCTGCTTTTTTGATATTTAACAAAACAGCGTAGACTCCAATAGAGCCCGTTATTGTTGTAGGTTCAGCATATATTTTCTCAGCTGCGGCGGCGATATAGTACCCCCCAGAGGCAGCGATACTTCCAAATGATACATAGACAGGCTTCAAGGCATTTAAAGCTTTAAGCTCTGCCCATATGCGGTCAGAAGCTAAGGACCCACCGCCAGGGCTGTTGATCCGCAACACCACTGCTTTCACATGCTCATTGTATTTAGCTTTTAAAATACTTCTGATAAAGGAGTCAGCACCGACATAAGACTCTCCGCCTTCGCCACCGACGATAGCTCCGTCGGCCACTAAAACTACTATTGAGTCAGTAGTGATTTTTGCGCTTCCCCCTGAGCTAATCTTTCTTAAGATTTTTTTAAGAGAAGTGTTGGAGGTGTTAGCACTGTATTTTTCTAAGGTCACAAGGCGTTTGTAATCCTTTTCAGTGATTGTTTTTGGATCCTTGTCCTCAAATAAAATGCCCTCGACAAAAGAGGAATAAGCTTGCAGTCCATCAACGAGCCCTTCACTTAAAGCTTGATCTGGGGTTTGGATAGAAAAACTCTGAGCTAGGTTTTCAAGACTGTCTTCTGAAAGGTTTCGATCCTTTGAGAGATCACTAATAAGCACACTCCAAAAATCATCGACAAGTTCTTGGAGTTGCTCTCTGTTGTTCTCACCGAGGCTTTCACTAACATAGGGTTCAGCACCTGATTTAAAACTTCCTGCCTTGTAGACTTTAGGCTCAATGTGGAATTTATCCATGAAGCCTTTGTAAAAAGTAGGTTGTACACCAAAACCATTCCACTCAAAGTATCCGGTAGGATGTAAATAAATTTCATTTGCAAGGCTTGCGAGGTAGTAACTTTTTTCCTTATAGTTTGAGGCGAAGGCATATATTTTTTTATTTTTATCCTTAAATTTTTTGAGACTTGATCTCAAGGACTGAGTTTGTGCCAAAGACAGGCTGTAGGAGTCTAACAATAAAACAATGCCTTCAATGTCTTCATCGCTTGAAGCCAATTCGATGCTTTTATTTAAACTGTGAAAGCTATCTGATTGACCTTGAAATAAAGAACTTATGTCCATGGATTTTTCTGGATAGCTTTTATTAAATTTTAACGTGAGAAAACTTTTAGGAGAAATAGAGGTCACTTCCTCGGCCGATTTGAAAAAAGGACTGGAAGTTAGGCTGAAAAAAACAAGTCCTACTGTTAAGAAAAAGCATATAAAAAAACCGACTATAAAACCAAACGTCGATGCGAAGAAAAATTTTAAAAATGTTTTCATAATTATGCCTTATTAAATGATGTCTTTGTTGTTCATATATTTTTTAAGTGCAGATGGAATGCGAATGCTTCCATCTGCGTTTTGATAGTTTTCCATGATCGCAATTAAGGTTCGACCTACAGCCAGCCCAGAACCATTTAAGGTGTGGACAAACTGAGGCTTTTTCATGCTCTCATCTTTAAATCTAATGTTGGCTCTTCGGGCTTGAAAGTCTAAAAAGTTTGAGCAAGAGCTGATCTCTCTAAATTGATTTTGCCCAGGGAGCCACACATTAATGTCATAACATTTGGCTGCAGAGAAGCTAATGTCTTTAGAGCAGAGAGTTCGCACTTCGTAAGAAAGCTCTAAAGCCTGAAGTAGGCCTTCAGCATCAGAAAGAAGTTTTTCGTGTTCAGCTTCGGAATCATCAGGGTGGCAAAACTTTACAAGCTCCACTTTATGGAACTGATGTTGACGTATTAAACCCTTTGTGTCCTTTCCATAAGAACCGGCCTCTGATCTAAAGCAGGGCGTAAACCCCGTGAGACAGACGGGTAAATCTGCGCCCTTAAGTATAGTGTCACTATAGTAGTTGGTCAGAGGCACTTCAGCTGTCGGAATTAAAAAGTAATCTGTGTTTTCAAGCTTAAATAAGTCTTCAGAAAACTTAGGCAACTGTCCTGTTCCGAAAAGGCTTTTTGAATTTACGATATAAGGAGCTAGGATTTCGGTGTACTTATTATCTTTAGTATGAAAATCCAAAAAAAATTGAATAAGAGCACGTTCTAGTCGAGCGAGGTCTCCTTTTAAAAAAGCAAACCTAGATCCTGTGACTTCGCCGGCGCGAGCAAAATCAATCAAGCCTCTTTCTTCTCCGAGTTCCCAATGCTCTTTGACTTTAAATTTAGGTTGAGGTCTTTCACCCACAGTTTTGTATAAAACATTGTCGTCTTCAGATTCTCCAAAAGGTGTGTCTTCGCTTAACATATTCGGAGTGCTATGGACTTGGGTGTTGAGCTCTTGTTCCACTTGGGCGAGTTCGGCCTCTAGAGATTTGATCTCTCTACTTTGAGCCTTGAGTTCCGTGAGAAGCGGGGATGCGTCTTTACCTGCTTTTTTAAGGGTTACAATTTTTTGATTTGCCGATTTAAGTTTGAACTTAGAGTCATCAATGCTGAAGTTTAGTTTTTTTCTTTTAGAATTGAGCTCTAATATTTGATCCACAACCGCGGGGTCGCCACCGCGATTTTGTATACTTTTTTTGTACTGATCAGAAAATGCAACTGAGCCGTCGTCAGGGGGGTGACTTAATTTTTTTAAATCAATCATGAAGATCCTTAAATTTTGGGAGCGACTAAAATATAAAGTCTAAGAACTAACAGAAGCAGGATGAAAATAGCATTAAATACCAAAACAGTTAAGATCTTAGATTTGCTATAAAATTTGAGACACAGTCCTGCTATGGACATGGTGACGAAAACAAATCCAAAAGTCTCATATCCAATAAAGACATGCCCAACAAGGGCAATAATGGTGCCGATGAATAGGGCAGAAAGAGATTTAATCACTATATTAATAAGACGGTTTGAAAAGCTTGTGTCAGACATATTCAAGAAGTTTAGCAGCCGGATTGAGGGAACTCAATATGAAAGGCCTAGAATCTTTTGACCCAGATCCGCGGATCTGGTTTTTGATATCCCGTGCTTCTTATTTATTATTATAAAGACTTTTGATGGATCTGAGCTTACTTTGAACCAAGGCTTTATCCGGAGCATTTGGAGAAAGGGTGAGGTATTGGGTCAGGGCTTTTTCCGCGAGTGAAAATTCAGATTTTTTTTCAAATAGCAAACCAATCTCCTTCCACATTTCAGGGTTTCCTGGATCAATTTCTCGGCTTTTCTCTAAGGCTGCTAGTGCGGAGTCCAAAAGCCCTGCATAGCGGTAGCACTTAGAGAGGGCAATATAAGTATTAGAATTGCTTGTGATTCGGCTGAGGGCATTTTGGTAGTTTTCACCACAGAGTTTGTAATAAGAGATCATTTGAGAATACACTTCAGAACGTGAGGTTTCATAACTTGGAGACTTTTTATTTAAAGATCGTAGCTGGGCTTGTTTTTTTAACCCCATATCAAAAAAGATTTGTGCTTTAAAGATGTATGCTTCCCCAGAGTTAGGGAAGTTTTTAATCTCCTCATCGATAGCGCTGAGGGCCTTTTTGTGCTTTCTCTGAGCTTTGTGAATTTTTGAGATATTGAGGTTAAGCCCCGGAAATTTAGGGCTGATATTTTTGACTCGCTCTAACTGAAATAGAGCCTCTTTGAAGTTTTTAGCTTGAATATAAATTTGTGCTGCTGAAAATAAAGGCCTTGGGTCTGAAGGATCAATCATAACAGCTGTGAGGTAGCTCCCTAGTGCTTGGGTCTTTAAATTTTGTTTATGGCTACACTGTCCATGGATAAAGTAAAGTTCTTGAACCTGTTCTTCACGGTCAATCCAAGTTTGTGAAATATCTAAACACTCCTGATATTTTTCATCTAAGTAATAGAGTTTGGCGAGTGCTGCGGGGTAACGGACTTCATCCGGTGTGTCTTTAGATTTATTCATCATGTATTGCTGCGCACCACCCATCCCACGTACTTTTGAAAACCCAAAGGCGTAGGCGATTTGTGCTTCCACATTGGAGCTGTCTAATTCACGGGCTCGGCTGGCATAGGAAAAAGATTTTTTAAGGTCACCCAGTTGATCATAAGATTTATAAAGAATAATGAGTGTTTCAATATCAGACTCATATTTGTTAAGAGCTCTCTCGGCAAATTGAATTGCGGATTGAGGATTTTTGCGTGCCAACTCTAATGCGGCTAAGCTTCTGTCGATTTCGTAATTTTCAGGATTATAACTTTTTCCCTTGGATAGGATTTTAGCTGCTTTTTCAAATTCAAATTTTTCAACTAAAAATTTAGAATAGAGAACATAAGCTTCTACGAGTCTAGGGTTTGAGAAAATAGCTTTTTCAGTCCACTTCAAAGCTTCAATTTTTAGACTCATTTCCCAAAGGCATTCCGCCGCTCTCAAAGCTGCTTTGGCATTTTTAGAGTTCAGTTTATAAGACTCCTTGTAGTAGGCTTGCGCACTACCACAGTCCCGGGCTTGTTTGAACTCTTCAGCCTCTTCAAAGAGTTGTGTTGAGAGGGATTTTTTTTCATTGATCATAGACTGATCGCCGAGTTGTATGATGATATTTTTGGCTAAACTATTTGTGGGCTGGTACTCATAGGCTTTTTTTGCCAAAAGAAGAGCTTTGCTAGTATCCCCTTTTTGAAGTTGTATTTCAGCTTGTGTGCTGAATGCTCGACTGAGTATTTGGGGATCTCCCGTATTGTTTTTGAGGCTGGATTGAAGTTTTTTAAAACTAATTTCAGAGTCTTTGGGTTTTTGTAAGTACTGATAATCAAAGTGAGCTTTTGTAGCTAAAATATTTGGATGTCTTGAGTTTAAATTATAAGCTTGAATGAGAGCCTTATTGCCTTGAGAGCTTTGACCTGATTTTTCCAGACTTAAACTAAAGAGAAGCCAAAGGTTTGTGTATTCAGGGTTGAACCTGAGTGCGGATTCGAAATAAGAACTTGCAGAAACATAGTTTTTTTTCTTAAACATTTTATAAGCTTTGAGGGCCAAGAATAAGCCTTGGTCTTTAGAGGTGCCCAGGCTATCTAGACTTGTGTTCAGAAGACTTTCGGCTTCGTTATATTTTTTAAATAAAATAAGTTCAACGCTTTTACAAAAAAGTGCTGAGGCTCCTCCAGGGTCTACTCTTGAAGCCCAAAGGCTGATTTTAGCGAGATTTTCTCGACTTTCTCTACCTTTATCTATTGTGTCCCAGAGATCTAAACTGTTTAAACAAATAAACACGAGGTCTTGTGTCGACCGACTTTCAGCTTCAAGAATTTTTTTAAAACCAAGAAAAGATTTTTTTAAATTTTGATAATCGCCTAATCTAAGAGACTTTAAACTCTCTTGTTGAAGTTCTGCCAAGTTTTCGTTTGCAGAATTAGTTTCATAGTTAAACTTAACTTCAGGAAGGCTAAACTGAGTGATTTTTTTAGGCACTTCTGAGGTCCGATTGCTCGAGCTATTTATAAGGTAAAGACCTGCTGCTAAAATGAGTGAAAGTATTGCGAGTAGAACTCCAACTTTACGTCTTTTCATTTTTTTTGGTTTATTAAGTTTTAAATCAATAATTTGATCTTCTCTATAAAATTCAGGCTGGTTGCGGTGTTTTTGAGCTAAAATGACTGGAGCTGAAGATTCCTCAGGTTTGGAGACTTCAGTGAGGGTGTCCACTTTGGGGGGCTTATGCGTGGGCAGTGTAATGGCTTCAGTAGGATCTTCGGATTCTATTGTAGGATCTATATCTGTCTTGTCCGTGTTTGAGGGAGGAGATTGTTTATCAGATTTATTTCCAGTAAGCACGCCTAAAAAGGCTTCAAAAAAAACATCATATTGTGAAGCGGGTTTAAAGTCTCCGCCGGGATACTCTCCGATTAAGTCACTTGGTGAGAGTAAACCTTTTTGAATACGATCTACAATATCGCCTGTATCATATGGACCCGCAAACTGTCTCAACTCCCCACTAGTTTTTATCACCCACTGCATACTCACCCTCATCTTAGGTGCCAGGCACCTTTTGAAGATGCGCTGCGCCTTAATTTAGGATAGGCCTTTTTGAGGTATCAAGCAAAAAGTTGAATGGGCATGAGTTTTGTTCTTAGAAAATAATTTTTATTTTTATGAGATCTTTGAGGGTTGGAGGAATTGTACCCAAGCTCTCGGGTCTGGGGCATATAGCCTCACTAAAAACCTTCATAGGCGTGTCTCGAGTTCGACATGGTGGCTTAAAAATACAGGTCGTATTCAAAGTCAGTGAGCGTAGGCCGAATAAATTTTTATGTAGCCATGGGTTCTCCGTTTAAAAGTGTGGTTTTGAATATGTCACCTAGCCCAAGGTCTATTCAGAAGATAAAAGAGCTCCATGCTCTCATTTAGAATGAAGTTGAAAAATAACAATTTTAAATGGGAGATTTTTGTATGGAGCTCTATCAAAATTTAATCGTAAAATCGCTAGGTCTGCAAGGGGTTAATATTGAAAACTGGATCAGCTGTGATGAGGATTTAACTCTGGTCATTTATGCCAAGCAAGACCGAAACTTTACGAAGTGCTGCAAATGTAAAAACTCCCTCATCCACGTCCATAGTTGGAGCTTGCGAAAGATCAAAGCAGCACCCATGGGGTGCTATGAAAAAGTTTGGATTTATTTAAAACAGCTCAGAAGTCCTTGTTACATTTGCGGAGATAATATCAAAGCTGCAGAAGTTGAACTCATCCTGAGTTTTCAAACATGACGTACTCTTTAGTTGAAAAAGCCGGGCGACTGATGGAGGAGATCACCTGCGAGGCTTCAGCAAGGCTTTTAAATATTAATCCAAAAACCATGTGGAATATCGATCAGTACCGCATGAAAAAAATGCATCCAGAGCTCAACTATACCGAACTTAATTTAGAAAAAATGTCGGCAGATGAGGTTCATTTTAGAACGATTTTTGGTGAAAAGTCTTCTGATCAAAACACGATTCATTTTGTAACAAACTTAGTGTGCACCAAAGCCAGGAAAGTTCTCTCGAATGCCATGGGTAGGGGCAGCGAGAGCTTGCTTGAGTGCCTGAAGGTCTTTGCAAAAGAGCAATTAGATCAAGTCAGATACTTTGCCGTAGTCATGCATGATGCGTTCATAAGTGTGATCGGACGCAAGTGTAAAAATGCTAGGATATGTGTGGATCGTTTCCACTTGGCTGAAGGTGTGAATCGTGTTTTTGATGAGGTGAGAAAAGCTGAGTTTAGGAAAGCTAAAAAAAATGAAGATGAGTTTTTAACCAAAGTGCTAGCTCCTCACAAAAGGTATATTTTAGTTGAGAGGCGAAAAAATCTTTCAAATAAAGACCATGTGAATTTGGAGAGACTTCTTGATATTAATAAAAATATATTCAGTGCCTCAGTGTTGGTGGAGTACTTCCATACGGTTTTAGATAAGACATCAATTAAAGATTTTAGAGCGAACTTAAAGGTGTGGTATCAATATGTGAGACAAACAAAGCTCAAGCCATTTTTAAAGTTTGCGAGCACAATTAGAAAGTATCGACATTATATTGAAAGCGGTGTTGTTGCACGGTAAATTAGCCTGAAGTTAAAAAATAATGAAGATTTGGTTGAGAAAATTTGAAAATTATCGCTAAATCCCAAAATATGGCCTACATTTTGAGAATGGCTGTGCAACAACGCCAGAATGGGGTATGGATACAAGAACCCAGACTCATTTAGACTTAAAATACTCCAAAGAGCTGGAATACTGAACTCAAGATATATTGATACTTTTAGTTGGTATTGGCCTCCTCATATGAGGGTGGCATAATCTTCACCACACTTTTAAACGGAGAGTCAAAGAGTTGAAAATTTTAATAGTGAGTACTCTGCTGATAGTTCATGTTCCTTCCTTTGGTGGGGCAATGAGAGGGCTGTATGATCATATGTGGGATGCCAATAACGAAACTGAAATAGGATGTGTGTTGCAACTAGGTTTAGACTCTCCTTCAAAAGAAGATGCTTGTGAGAGAGATGCAAAATTTTACAAGGAGCAAGCTGAGGAACGTGGGTTTTTGTTAGAAACAAGATGCGTTTATGAAGAGGGTCGCTGTGTCTATTACCTGAAGTTAAAAAAAACTGAAGTGACTTCCTAGTTTTTGACGCTGATCACGCCCTGGAGACTTGGAGGGCGTAAGCCTTCAAAGTCCCTGCTTAAATGAATTTTAAAGACTTTAGGAGCCTGTAATTTAAATTGTGTAACTGCGATTTAATTTTTATCGAATCTGTCACCGTATTCAATAGCGAACCTGTTCATGGCAGGTTTCCAATCTCTTAAAGGCATTGTCCATTTCTTAGATGCATTTTTAACAGCTAA
>CALGWV010000089.1 GCA_937936325.1 uncultured Bdellovibrionales bacterium
TGGTCGGAATACATCAATCCTTTTAAATATAATCACAACTCAAAGATCCTCAGCTATCAGCGAAGGAATCAATTCGAAGATCTCAGTGATCAAGAAAATGGCTTATGGATACAAGAATATTAATTATTTTATGCTCAAGATCATGCAGAGATGTGGTTACCTTGGAAAGAACTGGGTTCCGGCCTGACCCCCAATTTTAGAAGAGAACCGATTTTAGTAACAAAAATTGTCATTAGTGTCGTTGTTATAGTCGATGTCTTTCATAGAACTCCCAATTTGTTCTTTAAAACCTTAATTAAATCAATAGTTTATAAGATCATGTTTTGGACTCCATTTTGTAATAGAGAGTGTAGAGGACAAAATTATGAAAAAATTACATATCAGCTTTTTATTCGTTTTCGCTTTAGGGCTTTCATCTTGTAATGATGGTGAGCTCTCCATTCCGGCCCCTAAGAAAGTGAACTTTACCATCGCTAAGAAAATGGCAGACATTGTTTTTGTTATGGATAACTCAGGTTCCATGTATGAAGAGCAAGCCAGAATGGCGAGAGCCTTTCCATCACTCATTGAGCGTATGGAACTCAATGATTTAGAGTATCGTATCGCTATCACAACAACTGATGTGAGCACAGGAGTTTCTCCTTATATTGCAAAGTACAACTCGGCCAAGCAGGGAGATTTTATAAAGTTTGCTGATGGGTCTTATTATTTGACACCAAAAAGTAAAAATATACAGAGTCTTTTTGAAAGAGCCATTCAACGTCCAGAGAGCTTGGATGCCAATAACCCTGGGTCTGATGATGAGCGTGGGATCTATGCCGCTAACATGAGTATCTTTAAAAACAGACAAACACGATTTTTTAGGCCTGGATCCCATATAGCTTGGGTTTTTGTTTCTGACGAAGATGTAAGAGGACAAGGGTTACAAGGGACTTTCTTTGGGCTAAAAGCTCCTGAAGCTATGGATTACCCGGCTACTTTAATTGAAAATATTCAAAGAAATATTTCTAACGAAAATACGACTTCGGCCCACGCTATCGTTATTGGAGATTTTCAATGTCTTGGTGAGCAAAAAACTCAACCAGGAAGACTAGCTCAATTTGGTGAATTCTATTTTACAATGGCTGACCCTAATAATCGCATTCCACTTAGATCTGATCTAAAATCTACTGGGCAAACTTATGCGCAACTTTTTGGTCAGACTCTTTTGCCAGGTACATACGGAAGCATTTGTGACCTTGATTATACCCAAAGCATAGGTTCCATCGTCAACGTTATAAACCAAGTCACAAGCTTTAAGAATCAGAATAAAACTGTTTATGAGTTACCTTGCCGTAATCTTACCGAGAGTGTTGAGTTTACGCATATTCCTGCAGGATTAAGTGCAGAATTGATCGACGACGGTAGAGCTTTAAGACTGAGTCGTCCTCTGTCAAATACAGAATATTTAGAAGCTTCGCTACAATGTGAGCAGATTTAGTTGCGAGTTAAGCAGCATCTTGAGCTTCGGTATAGCTTTCTAAAACTGAAGCATTGAGCATATAACCCTTTCCATAAATATTAATCAAAGACTCTTGCAATGATGGCAGGAGTTTTTTTAATTTTGAAATGTGAGCATCAATAGAGCGTTGTGAAATTTCAGCATTTTCCCAAATATTTTCTTGGAGCCACTGTCTTGTGAGCAACTCGTCACGTTTTCCAAAAAAAGCGAGCAGGAGTTTAAACTGTGTGGGTGTGGCTCTGACATTTTCTCCCAAGTACTGGACAAGATAGTCATTTGGAAATATCTCAACGGGACCAATTTTTAATTTAGATCGTGTTTCCTTTCGGTCAGGCGATTTTCGTTGCTCGATTTGCTCAGTTCTAGAGATTCTTTTCTTTAAAGCATAAAGGCTTAAGATCATGCGTTGAGGGGGTTCGCTTCGTTGGGTGTAATAGTCGCATCCCGTCTTAAATGCCGCCGTCATTGTAGAGCCTGCGCTCTGCCCACAACCCATAATACCCAAATTATAACCAAATGATTTTCTTAAAGTCTGTGAGATATTACCTAAGGGAGTGTCACAGTCGACAATGGCTAATTTTATTGGAGCTTCTCTTAGAAGAAAAAACGCAACCTGTTCCGTGTTGGCTCTTTGCACTTCGAAATGTTGGCTCAGTTCATTCTGAGCTTCTGAAAGGAAGTGATTATTATGAGAAATAATTAAAAGTATATCTTTGTCTGTCCACATCTACACTCCCTATCGACAGCTTTGCTTAAAGATTTGACTGGACTCAAGGCGAGTCCTCATGTCACCTTAAATCTTATGCCATTGAGTCCTGTGGAATTTTCTTCTTACCAGCAAGCTGAAGATTTTTTTTTAAAAGAATCCATAGCAGACAGCATTTGGGTTTTTTCTCACAAACAACCTAAAGACAGACACCTTTGCCTTTTGTTGCAAAGCCAAGGCGTTGTTCCAGAGGACAAACTTCAAAGTCTTTATGATTTTTGGCTCTGGATTCAAAATCAGGTCTACCCCGAACTCAGACTCATCTCTAAGGAAATGGCGCTGCTTCATATCAGTTCTGATTTAAGATGTTCTCACTATCAAGCAAAAAAGTGTTTTGAGTGGATTCAAAACTTAGCGCCTCTTTTTAGAAACGAAGCCTATCAGGAAAGCATTTCTGAGTATGTGAAAAATAAAACAGGACATCATGAACTCCACCAACAGTCTTTAGAAGCTTTTAAAAAGCTGAGGGGAAAAAACTTTTTCGTACACCAGTGGAATGTGGCCTACTTTAAGGCTAAAGATCTTGAAGACTTTATTTTTGAAAAGCCACTTTATCTGGATGTAGACCCGTTTTTAAAGAGCTATGAAAAAGAGATATTTGAAAGCCTAAGCCACTCTAACTCAATCACACTCATACATAAAACACCTCAGCAGCAAGATGTAACTCAGCTTAAACTTAATGAGTTCGCTCATCAAAGGCTAGAAGTCGAAAGCTGTTTAAAAGCAATCACTGAAAAAATAGAAGTAGGGGTGAGTCTAAAATCAATTCGTGTTGTGGCTGTAGATATTGAGGCCTATGAAGATCTATTTATAAACTTAGCTCCAAAGTATAATTTAAATTTTGTAAAAAATAAGGAAAACCGACGTCCGAATGGGAGTTATGAACGTCACTACTTAGAGAGTTTGTCTGAGTTGCGTCTACTGAGTGGTGTGGAGCGGGCCCAGCTCATTGGACAAGACCAGGGACAGTATAGTTTTTATGAAGCGAACCCGAGGTGGAAAGAGATTTTAAATTCTAAAAGCTTAGATACTATAATAGTTCAGAATGATGAGGTCTCAATCAGTGAGTTCATTCGGTGGATTGAGGACCGGGGAAAAAAATGGATTTGGAGTGAGGTGCTTTTGTTTGAGCTTGAAACCCATGCTCCTGAAAAAGTAAAAAAAACTCATTTACAGTGGGTAGAGTTTCTTCACGAAACCGATTTCACTCATCAGTCCAAAATGGGCCAGGGAAGCCTTCAGTTAAAATCCTTACATGATATTCAAGAAATTGGAGAGACATGGGTCCTTGGTCTAAACCAAGGTGCTTTTGATCTAAAAAATAATTTTATTTTAAATGAACTTGAACTCAAATCCATATCAGAAAATTTGGGTTTTAATATTGAATCTTGGTCTAAAAGTGTTCACGAAGAGTTGTTTTCTCTAAAGATGAATTTGGTTCAAAATCAATCTCAAGTCTATTTGTCATTTTCAAGGTATAATCTTGGTGGAGAGCAAAACACTCTAGCTTATTCACTTAGAAAAGCAGCTGTTGAGTTAAATAAAGAAGACGTAAATTTAGAGCTTAGAGCCATTGGTGCGCTAAAATCTGAAAAACAAGATTTATATTTAAAACCAGAAAGACCCAAAAGACTGAGTTATTCCCGGATAAATGACTTTATTCAGTGCCCAAGTATCTATGCTTTTAAAAACTACTTTAGAGTTTACAGAGCTTCAGAAGGCTTATACGAGGTTTCTCCCTCAGAGGGGGGAAGATTTATGCATAAGCTATTTGAAGAGTTACTCAATTCAAAAAAGTTTTTTAACAATAAGACTGAAGCCGAAGAGTTTGTAGATCAAATAGAATTTGATGATGGAGACGTGGTTTTAGATGACTTAAGTGTCAGCCAGATTCAAAAACAAAAATTCTCTCAGTATGTTTATAATTTAAGCCAACTTGAAAAAGAAAGACTCGGCAGCGAACGTCAGTTCTATAAATCTGAAGTGTCTTTTCAAATTTACCTTAATACTGAGAAAAGAAAATTTCAGCTTGAAGGAGATTCCTCCTGCATCCTCCTTAAGGGGCAGGTAGACAGAATTGATATTGTGAATAAACATGCTCTAATCATTGATTATAAAACAAATCTTCCTCAAAAAGGGGCATCAATAAGCTCTTGGGCAAAGGATAAAAACTTTCAGCTTTATATTTACTATGAAGCCTTTAAGTTAGGGGCCCTTGAAATTGATCCTTTAGTAAACCCATTTTGTGGAGCAGTATATATGCTTCCTAAAGAAAATTTTAAAGATCAATCAGGTGTGAGAATTAAATCTGAAAACACATGGACTGATGTGAGGAAATCAGTGAGCAGCTTAGATCAAGAAAGCTTTGAAGCCATTATAGAAGAAGTTTCTAATGAATTTTGGAATACTTTAGAAAACCTCCTAAAAGGAGAGTTCAGCCCCAATCCTATAAACTTTGAAATGTGTGATATATGTTATTGGAGGCGCTTATGTCGAGCCCCCCATTTAAAATAAAATCAAGATTCATTCAAGCGGGTGCGGGGAGTGGAAAAACCACAAGATTAGTCAGTGAAGTTGTAAAACACTTTATTCAGGCCCAAGCATCTGGGCTCCCTTTCCCGCGTTTAGTCTTATCTACGTTTACAGTTAAGGCGGCTCACGAAATTAAAGAGCGACTTTTAGAAAAAGCCTTTGAAATCGATAATGATGAACTGGCTCAGTACGTGGAATCCAATGACATTAAAATAGGGACCCTTCATTCTTTATTTTTTGGGTTCTTAAGAAAAATATCGAGTGAGCTTGGATTTCAGTCAGAGGTTCAACTCATAGCCGAAGACCAGGACTTTAAGAGAAAAAGAAAACTGATTTTAGAACTTTTCAAAAACGATGAGTTTAGTCCACTGTTGAGACAGTTTAGCCTAAGTGAAATTACAAGTATTTGTCTGGGGCTCTATGGAAGCCAAAATACTGAAAGAAGGGCTATAACTCATGAGGTTGCGAATCAAGCTATATGCTCAAAAATTCAAACTTTCTTAAGATTAATAAACCTAAATGAAGAGAATTTTCCCAAAGATCATCTCTATGTCGAATATCTTATTAATACTTATGATTTTTTAATAGAAATATCAGACCCTTCAGATTCCAAAATGACTTCAGACGAAATTCAGCAAACAGCCATTGCCATTTTTAGCGAAACTCCAGCTAAGCCTAGGAAATCTAAGAACCAGACTTTTGATTTTTCAGAAATTCATCAAAGTTTTTTAGAAATTAAAGAGATATTTAAAGAGCATACAGGTTTTATAAGCTCTGAATTCAAAGAATACGAGAGCACTCAAAATCTAATATTTTCATTTTATAAAGAGTATGAGCTTAAATTGACTGAATTGATATTGAGCTCAGGTCTATTGGGCCTGCAAGATGTGGAAGCGTTTCTCTGGAAGCAACTGATAGGTCAGAAAAAGCAAGTTTCCTATTCGGACACCAGAGACTATTGGATGATCGATGAGTTTCAAGACACAAGTCCAATGCAAATTGACCTCATTCATTATTTTAAGCAGAACGCTTCATTTTTTTATGTAGGTGATCCTCAGCAAAGTATTTATTTGTTTCGTGGTGCTAGATCACGGGTTTTTGAAGATTTAAAAAAGCAGCTTAGAGAATCAAATCAGGTCAATTTTGAAAATTTAGATTTTAATTACCGAACTCATGAAGAGCTTTTATGTTTTGTAAATTCTTTTTTAGAATCTTGTCCTGCCCAATTTAAAACTTTGACCCCGGGCCAAAAGGAGTACGAATGTTTACAAGAAGACAGTCCATTTCAAGTTTATCTTTATAATACTAAAGATGATGAGCTCTCTAGATTCCAGGCTTTAAAAAGAAGAGTGAATGAGTTAAAAAAAATAGAGGCTCAGAATTGTGAAATTGGAGTGCTGTGCCGGACACATAAACAGACCCAGCAAGTTTTTGAAGAGCTTTCGAGTTTAGGTATTGCAGCGGAAATTACTAAAACAAAAACTCTTATAGATCACCAGGTCGTTCGTGATTTGGCCAGTTTTTTGAGATTTTTAATACAGCCTCACTGGGATGAGAACCTGATTCAATTATTGAGATCGCCACATTTCTTTTTAGATGATAGAAAAATTGTAAGCCTGATTCGTGATCAAAAAAAAGAGATTTCATTGTTCTCTAGCCTTCAAGATGAGTATACAAAACTATATTTAAAACTGTCTTTTTATCTAAAGCTCAACGAACAGCAAAATCCTCTGACTGTCTTAGAGTTATTATTGCGAGAGAGTCGATTTTTTCAGTCTAGTACGTCTGAAATGGAGCAAAATATAGCATTGCAGTTTTTAGGAGTTTTAAAAGAGAAATCAACACAGCCTCAGTTTTTAATGTCTCACTTTTTAGATGAGTTAGAAAACTCTAAATCTAATCCTGTTTTTAAATCAAGCTCTTTGAGCCAAGAAAACACAGTGAAGATAATGACAATCCATGGAGCTAAAGGCTTAGAGTTTAATCATGTTCTTATATACGGAGTGTCTGATCTACCCCAAACTACCAAATTTGAAACTCTATTTTTAGGAGAAGAAAATTTCCTAAAGGGAGTGACATCGGTAGTATCAAGATTTGGTGAGCTTATAAACAAAAAGCATCACTTTGTAGTTCAAGAGGCCTTTAAGGATCTTCGTGCTAAGGAGAAAAATGAGTCTGAACGCTTGCTCTATGTTGCTCTGACAAGGGCTAAGAAAAGTCTCACACTTATGGGAGAAGCTCACATTAAAAAAGACTCATGGTTAGATTTAGGTAAAGACTTCTTAGAAAAACATCCTGAGCTCATCCATCATATCAAATCAGAAGATGAATACGTTGACCCAATTAAGATGAGCGATCTGAATGTTTCTGATAATATTAATGAGAAAAAAATAAACTTGAGTCATTTTAAACCAGAATTTAATTCTCAATCTATCTGGCTGTATGATTTGAACACTAATGATCCAGAATTTAAACAGAGCGAGTTATCAAGCTTTAAAAGAGCTGAACTCCACTCACAGTTCTATGGTGAAGTTTATCATCAAGCATTCCAAAAATTTGCTCAAGGTGTGCCTATTAAATCAGTGCTTAAAAACTTTAAGAGTATGAGTTTAAGTATTGACGAAGATGCTCTAATCAGGGCTTTGGAGTTCAGCCTCAATTTAGATTCACCCCCTTTGAAAGAGCTCATGATCAATGGGCATAAAGAATGGGGTTATTCAGTTTTAGATGAAAAAAATATTGTCAGAAAAGGCCGGATAGATCTTTGGGGAGAGGTTCAAAATACAATTTGGATTGTGGACTATAAAATGGGAAAAACCCAAAATAGTTCCAAGTATTTTGAACAGCTCAAAAAATACAAGGATGTACTCATAAAATATTTAGGTAATAAAAAAGAGATAAAGCTAGCACTAATTTATCCTTTTCTGGAAAAGCTTGATATTGTTTAGTCGATATACTGGGCGTATCTAGGTTTTTTTTATTTTTAAAGAACGTATTGCTTCAGTAAAATCAGTATTTTTTTATTTTTAAATAGGAGCTCAAATATGAAGTTCAAGATTTTATTGTCAGCTTTAGTAGTTTGTGTAGGACTGTATTGGTTTTCTGTTTTAGATAATAAAAAAGCCTGTACTATCGAGCCAGGAAACTATTACGATGTCTGCTCAACGAAGACTGAGCTCGAATCAGCTTTTAAAGCTGTGAAAGCCTCAGGTAAACCCACGATCTATGAGTTTGGGTTTTACACATGCCCTTACTGCCGAAGTATGAATTTTCTTTTTACAGACCCAGAAAGTGAGCTTTTAGCAACTTGTGGAGATTTAGTAAAAAGCATCATAAAAATTCATATAGGAGTTTATAACAAGGCCATGCCTAAAGGTTCACCTCGCCCAGGCGGCTATTTCTTCGCTAAAGAACTCACTGCAAAGCTCTCTGAACAACCTCAATTTAAAGGCTCCCCTCATTTTGTTTTTGTTAAAGGTGAAAAAGTATTAAGTCTTAATACTGGTGGTCTTGAGCGCAAAAAAGAAAACTTTAAAAAAGACGAGGAGAAAGGTCTATGGCATTTGCATAGAGCCTCAGCCATCTGTAAGAGCCTCAAAGAATTTTTCTCAGAATAAATTTCGTAAACTTTGGTGCCAGTCCCCTTTTGAGTAT
>CALGWV010000090.1 GCA_937936325.1 uncultured Bdellovibrionales bacterium
CAATAATCATGAGCTTATTTCTGGAATAGTCAAAATACAGAATAATGCCAAGCAAATTTTAAAAGCTTTTGAAGATGAGTATTTTTACATATCAAGAAATTCGATAAAACTAAAGCCTAGAAATTTTTCTATTGATAACAATTTAGAACTTTTTACGTTTGCTGGCGCTCTAAGCAGACTTGTAAATGAAAAACCAGTTTACCATCGAGCATTTAATCAGGGAAAAGAAAAATTAAAAGCTAAGGAAACTAGAACCCTTTATATGCAGATAGGCGGCATAATTGGCTGGTCAATTGGTTGTAGTGTTTTAGCAAGAGGTGTTTTAGCAAAAGGTCTATGTGAGCTTCCTGTTGGTATAGGAGCAAATCTCTATTTTTATGTTATTGATTCATCCAAGTATTCTGAAGCTATTAAAATAGCAATGTATCGCCCGGACGGAAGTCGTGTATCTGGAAAAGAGCTTAGTGAATTGAATGATCTTGATTTTGCAAAAAATATAAGCGCCATCATGTTGCCATTTTTCACAGGTGTTCCAAAAGTGATTAAAGCTTTGCGCCCAATTACTTTATGACACTCATCTAAAAATCAAATTTTTTGCAACTCAAACTCAAACTTAAACTCTTCAAAACAACAAAGGAAGACATAAAATAATTGAAGTCGTTCTCGACTCTAATCAATTTTATAAGTCTAGACAACCCTTTAGTTTTTTACTTCAGGCCATTTCTGAAAATGCAATGTACTCACCATTGAAGCAGGCGGCGCAGAATGTGCCGGCGGGTTTTACGGCGTTGAGCAGGGCTTTTTCGCTAAGGTAGCCTAGAGAGTCGGCTCCTATGTACTTGCAGATCTCATCGTGGGTTTTTTGTGAGGCGATGAGGTCTTCTTTAACGGGTGTGTCCACTCCGTAGTAACAAGGACCCGTTGTGGGAGGGCAGGCCACTCTGAAGTGGACCTCTTTGGCACCAGCTTGTCTGAGCAGAGCGATAATCTTTTTGCTTGTGGTGCCCCTTACTAAAGAGTCGTCGACCACCACTAGGCGTTTGCCCCCGAGCACTTCTTTTTGTGGGTTGAGTTTGATTTTGACACCAAAACTTCTGATGGACTGGGTGGGCTGAATGAAGGTCCTGCCAATATAGTGGTTTCTAATGATCCCTAGTTCAAAAGGAATGCCTGAGGCTTTTGAATATCCCAGCGATGAGGGGATTCCACTATCAGGGACCGGTATCACGAGATCTGCCTCGGCCGGGCACTCTTGAGCCAAGGCGGCCCCCATGAGTTTGCGGGATTCATAAACACTCAAACCAAAAACCTTACTGTCGGGTCTTGAAAAGTACACATGCTCAAAAACACATTGTTTTTTTTCTGGGAGTTCATCGACAAAGATTTCTGACTTCAAACCTTTTTCATCGATGACAATCATCTCACCGGGTAGAACTTCACGTTCGTACTCAGCACCGATCAAATCAAAGGCGCAGGTTTCAGAAGCCACAACCCAGGAGAACTCCCCGTTTTTCCCCCAGTGGCGCTTGCCCAAAACTAAGGGGCGAATGCCATGGGGATCGCGGGCTACGATTAATTGTTCATGGGATAAAATCACAAGACTATAAGCTCCCTGGATTTTTAAGAAGGCGCGCTTTAAACAAGAGGCCAAGTTTGTGTCTGGATCTTGAGCTAAAAGATGTAAAATATTTTCAGTATCTGAAGAGCCTTGAAAAATAGCTCCTTTCTTTTTTAAAAACTGACGTAAACTTAAATTATTTACTAGGTTGCCATTATGAGCTAAAGCTAAAGGTCCACTGAGGAGCCTTGCTGTGAGTGGGTGAATATTACTCAAGAGGGCTTTGCCCGTTGTGGAATAGCGGCAATGCCCAATGGCGGCAGCCCCTTTAAGATCATTCAGGTCATCTTCACTAAAAACATCTCCTACAAGACCGCGTCCTTTACGCTCGGTATGCTCATGATTTTGAAGAGTCACAATCCCAGAAGATTCTTGGCCACGGTGCTGAAGGGCATAGAGCCCAAGGTAGGTCATATGACTGGCTTCTGGATCACCCCAAATCCCAAAAACGGCACATTCGTCGTTAAAGTCTTTTGAAAGCATCGCCCCAACCTTTTTGGTGAGCCTCTTGAAGCTCGGTGGATTTAAATTTGACATTGTCATCGAAAATCATATCACTGGTTTCAGTGGTTTCACCTAAAAGGGCCACATCAAAACCGGCCTCAATAAAATCATGAAACATCAGATGAGGTTTCGAAGGAGTCTCCGATAGGCTCAGAGTCTCTTTGGAGCACTCCACTATAATTTGATAAAATGTCTCATCAAAACTTAAATTAAAATTTCCACTGGATTTAAATCCACACTGACCTGTCATCAGTGATAAGTGATAACCTAAACCGAAACGACTCACTACTTTCGAAGATTTAAAATAATGTGCATGTGAGTAAACAAGATTTATAAACTCCGAAACTTTAGCGGCATCCAATGTGCCCGAAGCTTGTGGAGCTATGTTATTCATTTCAGCCCAAAGCCCGTTCCAAAAAACCTGAGGACAGGCCAACAAAAAAACAGGATTATTTGGCTCCTGAAAATGATCCTGAACTAAATCCATCTCTTGAGATTGCAACCCTAACATTCCAATGGACGGGGTCGGTGTGATGCTCTTGCCGGCCGTCTCGTTATATAGACTGACATTGCCGCTGATCACAGGAACTTCAAGAGCGGCGCAAGCCTCAATCATAGATTCCACAGAAGTTTTAAATTGCCCCATCACCTCTGGCACTTCAGGGTTGCCGTAATTAAGACAATCTGTGACAGCCACTGGCTTAAAACCTCCGCTAGCCAATTGCAGTGCCGGATGGAAAATCGCATCCATGGCGCCTAAACTTGAAGACAGCCTCATTACTTCTGGACGACAACCTAAGGCCATACCAATAAAGCGTTCACTTTCAGGAAGTCTAACCACTCCGTAAGGAGCTTCACAACCAAAGGCTGTTTTGGCGCCCACTCTTTGGTCGTACTGATCATAAATCCAGCTTTTAGACATTCCCTGAGGTGAGCTTAATACTTTTAGCAATGTTTTAGAATAATCAGCACCAGTTAAACTCTGGGCTTTAAAGTCAGCGTACGAATTCGACTCTTCAACAAAAGGCCTGTCGTACTCTGGCGCGCCGTCGACTAGAAGATCAGGATCAATGGCCGTGAGGAGCTCCCCATGCCAATGTAAATAAACTTTATTCTCAGATAAAACCTCACCTATGCGTGTGGCTTCTAAATTCCATTTTTTAAAGACTTTAACAATTTCATCATAGTTTTCAGGTTTAATAATTAAAAGCATGCGCTCTTGGCTTTCAGATAAAAGCACATCTTCAGGGCTCATAGTGGAGTCTCTTAAAGGCACCTGATCTAAATCAATTTTTAAACCCACTTTAGCTTTTGAGGCCATCTCAAAACTTGAGCTTGTTAAACCTGCTGCTCCCATATCCTGGATGCTTTCCACAAGGTTCCTATCCATGACCTCTAAGCAGCTCTCAATGAGTAGTTTTTCGTAAAAAGGATCTCCAATTTGAACCGTAGGTCGGCTGGCCTCAGAATCTCCATCAAAAGATTGGCTGGCCATGCTCGCCCCGTGGATCCCGTCTCGCCCTGTATGGGCCCCCACATAAACGATCCAATGACCGGGTAGAGATTCACGGCTGGTGAAAACTTTTTTTTCACTGGAGTAATAGCCTAAGGCCAAAGCATTGACTAAAATATTTTCATTATAAGATTTATGAAACTCGGTTTTTCCTGTGACATTGGCCACCCCAACAGAGTTACCATAACCAGAGATCCCTTTGACCACCCCTTGAACTAACTCCTCCATGCGATCAGCTTTCACATCACCGAAACACAGATAGTTAGCTAGCAGTATTGGCCTCGCATTCATTGTAAAAATGTCTCTTAAAATTCCACCCACTCCAGTGGCAGCTCCCTGAACAGGTTCAATAAAGCTCGGATGATTGTGGCTCTCCATTTTAAAAGCCACACGCTCGCCTTCACCTAAATCCACAACTCCTGCGTTTTCACCAAAACCTTCCAAGACATTTTGACTTGGGAGTTTTGCAAATTTTTTCAAATGCACTTTTGAAGATTTGTAACTGCAGTGCTCTGACCAAAGACTTGAGAACAAAGGCCACTCAATCCCATCAAGCTCATGCCCCACAAGATCACAGGCTTTCTGATACTCAACCCGAGACATTCTATATTTTTTTAGTTTTTCATTTAATTCCATGATTTATCTGAGCTCCAAAAACTGATTTAAAAGGACCAAACCATCACGGCTTCCCATCCAAGAATTCATAGCTCTTTCAGGGTGAGGCATTAAAGCCGCCACATTTTTATTTTTATTAAGTAGCCCAGCGATATCTTTAACAGATCCATTGGGATTGTCTTCATAAGTGAGCCAAACTTGATCGTTATCAAAGAGACTCTTTACAACATCATCAGTGGCAAAGTAGCAACCATCACCATGAGCTATAGGGATATGAATCTTTTGATCAAACCCCCAAGCGCTTTGAGTGACCGATTTTAAATCTACAAAGCGGTCAATAAACTTAAGCCCTTTGTTTTTTATTAATGCCCCGGGAAGCATTTGAGCTTCACATAAAATTTGAAACCCATTGCAAATCCCTAAAATAGGTTGTCCTTTTGAATTGGCTTCTTCAAGACTTTTCATCACAGGAGCTTTGGCGGCCAGAGCTCCTGACCTTAAATAATCTCCGTAACTAAAACCTCCAGGTAAAACAAAGCCACTGTAGTCTGCGGGATTAAACTGGTCTTCATACCAGAGCCATTGAGGTGAAGCCTCTAGAGACTCTAAAGCCCCAAAAACATCCAGGTCACAATTTGTCCCTAAAAATCTCAAAACACCTACGGGCTTCAAGACAGCTCTCCCTCATTTAAGATTTCAATTTGCTCTACTAGGGGATTGTATAAAACGAACTCTGCCATTTTTAAAATATCTTTTTTTAAGTTGGGTGAGTCTTCTAATTCCAGCTCAATAGATTTGCCCACACGACAAGACTGTAAATTGAATTTATTTTTTTTTAAAACCTCTGCAACAGCACGTCCTGCAGAATCTAAAACCTCAGGCTTTGGCATTACTTTTAACGTCACCTTAACTAAACTCATACTGTGGCCTCACTTTTTTTATCTGAAGTGAGCCTGGCTAGCACCTCTTCATAACTTTCTTTCACAGAACCTAAATCCCTGCGGAATCGATCCTTATCTAATTTCTTTTGGGAGCTCTTATCCCAAAGACGACAGGAATCCGGTGTGACTTCATCGGCTAAAAGAATTTGGCCTTTGCTGTTTTTACCCAGTTCAATTTTAAAATCCACAAGCCGAATGTCTGCTTTTAAAAATGTCTGTACTAAAATATCATTCACATCTAAGGCCATCTGTTTGATTTGCTCAAGCTCGGTTTTTGAATCTACGGCTTTAAGCATGAGAGCTTGGTCTTCGTTCATAAACGGATCGCCCAGTTCATCGCTTTTATAAAAAAGTTCTACAATAGATTGCTCAAGCTCAGTCCCTTCTTTAAGGTCAAACTTTTTTGCTGTGGAGCCTGCAAGAATATTGCGCACAACAACCTCAAGAGGGATCATCTCTAATTTTCGAACAACAAGTTCAGTAGCTGAAACCTTACTCACCCAATGGGTCGGAATATGATAGCGCTTAAATTCGGCAAATAGGTTCTCCGTGATAGCCAAATTAACTTGGCCCTTACCTTCAAAGCTACCAGTTTTTTCTGCATTAAAAGCCGTGAGATCATCTTTAAACTCAAGCCAAATCAGATCCTCTTGCCCATTGACTGCAAAGACTCTTTTGGCCTTTCCTTCGTGGATCAGCTCGCCTCTTGTGTAATCCAAATCTAGCCTCCTTAGAAAAAGAATGTCTATTTCATATATACAGGGGAGATTAATACGAAACGAGAAAAGAGTTAAGACAGAGTTCAGCGTTATAATCCTGATTTCTGAATTTTAATGGATGGGGATCTCAAATTGATTTTTTAGAGTCATTTTGAGTTTCTCAAAGGCTTTTTTTAAAGAACAAAGATTCTCTTCTAAAGTTGGGGGTCAGCCCCCTGCCTGAGCTTTCAGAACTCGGGGCTTAACTGAAACGGGCAAGTGCCTAAGTGATCGGCTTTTTCGGCCAGCTTCTGATCATTTATAAGCTTTATCAAAGATGCAAACAGATTCCAATCAAAGGATCTGCTCGGGATCAACTCTTAAGGGCTAGTCTCGGTATCTGACTTAATTTAGCTGAAGTTTGTGCAAAGCAAAAGGATAAAGAGAGAAGGCGATATGACTTCATAGCACTCGGGTCTCTCAAGAGACGTATATTGTTTATTAGGGATAGAGAATTTTGAAGTATTGATCTGAGATGCTGATCAGCTAGGCACCAGTCTCTTTAAGCTGACTCAGGCGACCAGCCTCTGAAGCCCAGGGGCCTGGGGCCAGGATTATTCCTTGAACCCCCAATTTCAGAAGAGAACCTCCATAGAAGCCTCAGCATGTCTTCATTTTGTTCATTCCTATAAAGTTTACAATTATTTAACAATAAATTTGAAAACATAACATAAACATGAAAGTGTCCAGACTTTAATAAAGCGAGAGCTTCAAAGGAATCACCTATGAAAAATATAGTTTTAATTACTTTTCTTATTGTTTCACTACACTCTTTTTACTCTCATGGGTTTGAACCAGGTCTCGAGATTCAATCTATTATATTTAACAATGTTGCCCTTTGTGTTAAAGAGGTCGATAACTTCGACGTCCCATTTTTAAATTTCTCCAATAAATGTCAAAATAAAGAAGGGGTAACTGATGAACATCAATACTATGAGCAGAAATGTTATATTAGCGTGCTTAACAAAAACTCTCAGAAAAAAATACTTGATGCTCAAATTCGCTTTTCAGCAGATATACAATTTGACGGGAAAAATGATCTAGATACTAAATTTGATTGCCAACATGTTATAGAATACGCATCTAATGCATTAACGCAGTCTGCATTTTCGATGACTGTTTGGACTCCTTCAACTCAAGATTAATGTATCAAATGGTTTTCATCGCCTCATCAAAGCGCTTTATGATTTGAGCGAGGTGTTTTTTTCCCTGAAACAGCTCTTTGATTTTGTCTTTAGGCACATTATGAGAGGAGTCATCCAATAAGACCTCTTCCAAATGCTCGTGGGGTTTTAATCCATGGGTGAGACTTTGTACTTTTTTGTAGGCCTCTTCTCGACTCAAACCTGTCTCCACAAATAACAACAGTAAATGTGAAGAAAAAAGTGAGCCTTTAGAGAGCTTCATATTCTCAAGCATTCTGGGCTCATCCACATCTAAGTTTTCGACGACGCCGGCCATTCTGTGCAGGGCGTAGTCTGTGAGGATAAATGCGTCTGGCAGGATCACCCTTTCTACTGAAGAGTGACTGATGTCTCGCTCATGCCACAGGGCGATGTTCTCTAAAGCCGCTCCTGCGTGGGATCTCAAAAGCCTCGCTACTCCTGTGATGTTCTCAGAACTGATTGGATTTTTTTTATGGGGCATGGCACTTGAGCCTTTTTGACCTTTTTTAAAGCCTTCAAAAACTTCCCCTACTTCGGTTCTTTGTAGGTGCCTAAGCTCCACGGACAATCGCTCCAAAGCTCCACCAACTAAGGCTAGTGCATTAAAAAGTCTAGCGTGGCGATCTCTTGGGATAACCTGAGTGGCTACGGGTTCCACATTCAGTTTGAGGCTTTCACCGACTTTAGACTCAAGCTCCATAGGAAGACTCGAAGAGGTCCCCACGGCTCCACTCAACTTTACTATTTCAAGATCCCTGAGGCTTTCTTCTAAAGTTTTTTGAGCTCTTTTAAACTCAAAAAGATGACCCAGTAGTTTAAAACCCAAAGTCGTAGGTTCAGCATGCATACCATGGGTGCGCCCTGAGCACAAAGTCGCTTTGTGCTTTAAAGATTGGGCGGTCAATGATTTTATTAAACTTTCAAAAGATTCTTTTAAAACTAAACCCGCCTCACGAATTTGCAAACTCAGAGCTGTGTCGAGAACATCCGAAGAGGTCATTCCAAAATGTATATATCGGCCTGAGGGGCCTACCTTTTCTGCCATGGCACTGACAAACGCAATGACGTCGTGACGAGTTTGCTGCTCGATTTCTAAAACACGATCAAAATCAAAGTCTGCTTTTTCACTAATTTGATGAGCGTCGTCTTGAGGTATGATTCCCATCTGCCCCTGGGCTAGAGCCACTTGGACTTCCACTTTCATAAGATAGTTAAATCTAGACTCTGGTGTCCAGAGTTGGCCCATTTCATTTCGAGTGTATCTTTGAATCATGCTTGGATCTCCACATCTGTTATAGAGGATTTCATGGGAAGTTGATCTGTGATAAATTTTTGAAATAAATACTGCGAGCTTAAATCAAGGGCTTTCCACCATTCTGGCCCACCATAAATTACACCTGGTCTATCGGCTTTCAGCGTTTGAGTGTTGTACTGAACCCAGGGGTTAAATTCAGAATCCCCTTCCTCAAAGCTCTCTAAGACAGTGACTTCTTTAAAAACATGAAAAGATTCAGATAGAACTTTAAGAACATCATTAAAACTCTCTGTTTTATGGTTTTGCAGCTCCCAAGGAATTTTAAACCAAATATCAAAAATTTGATCCGTGTTTTTCCTTAGGACAGCCATATTATCCATGGATAGAGGCCTTGCTGGGTCTTTAACAAAAACCAGATGCCCTGGGAAACTCTCTAAAGTGGAGCTCGTAGATGTTTTAACTCTTTGCCTCAACCAGACATGGGATAACTCTGAAGGCTCAGACCAAAGACTTTGTCCAAAGCCTAAGTTTTGAGCTTCCACAGAAGTAATGCTTGCAAAAATTTTAGAAGTGGAGATCCGACCCCTTGGACTGTCCAAAGTCCAACCCCCGATTTCATTTCTTTGGAGTTCAAGAGGTTGGGTTTGGCTATGCACCCAAAGCCCCTGATCCTGGGTCCAATGCATAAGTTGCTCAAAGCCTCTTAAAGAGATTTGAAGATCGTAAACTGAAGCTTGCAAACTATGGGGCAACACATGTTCCACAGAGCCTGAAACAGGTCTAAATTCAGAGGACCTTAAATTTGACATGACATCCGGAAGGAATCGTTTTTTAAAGTCTAAGCCCATGATTTTTTCTCGCCCAGCCCAGTCCCCTTCTACATCTAAGTTTTGAATTTGATCCCATGATTTCAAAACTTGGTATTTATTTTCAGCAGAACTGCAGAACATCCCTTTGTTAGCGATATAAAAACTCTGCCCAAACGGAAGGAGTTCGCAGGGGTCTTGATCTGTATAGAGCTCTAGAAATTGGTAGTCCATCTCTTGAGTTTTAAAAAATGGAAACGGCCCTTGCCAATCGGCAGCACTCCCCATCTTAAAAAAATCAGTAAAGTCGAGCAGCCCCACTTTATAGCCCTTTCTTTGAGCCTGATGAGCTAACCAATTTGAACGACCCCAAATGCTTAAAAATACAATATCAAATTCTAAATTCAATTTTAAATTCCCCTCACAAAATCCACCACCATTTGATGTTCCACTTGATGTATTCTATCTGTGGCTTGCTCCAATGTAAAAGAAGGGATCTCACTCGAGTTTATGACTTTGGTTCGTTTTAAAACCTGCCCTTCATCTACACCTGCTGTGACATGATGAATGCTCACGCCCATGTCCGAACCGGCCTTAAAGCTTTCCTCTATAGCGTGAAGGCCAGGAAATTCTGGAAGCAGGCTTGGATGAAGGTTAAATATGGATCCGACCCAAGGTTCAATAAAAGAGGCCGGGAGTATGCGCATGAAACCTAATAGAAAAATTTTTTGAACATGGTGCTGAGATAAATAATCAGACAAGCCTTTAATCACATCAGGACTTTTATAATCCATAATATGAACGTCGAGCCCCAAGCTTTGTGCTTTTTTAAGAGCTTCGCACTCTTTTTTATTAGTCACAAAAACAGGAGAAACTTTAAATTCACATTGATTCATCACAGCTGAAAAGTTACTCCCGCGGCCTGAAGCAAAAAAAGCCCATTTAGCGCTTAGCTTTAAAGAATCTCCCAAGAGCTCTCCCCTGATTTTAAGCGTCCTAAGTCAAAAGCTTCAAATTTTGAGTTCTTTAATTTATCTAAATGTTCTTTTTGTTTTGAGACTTCACAAACTAAAACTAATCCCACGCCACAGTTAAAAGTCTTTAACATCTCTACCTGAGATAGACCTGACCTCTCTTGTACTTCTTGATAAGCAGGTGTCCAAGCCCAAGGATTCAGTTCAACTTTAAGCCCTGGTGGGAGGACTCGCAAAAGATTATCCATGCCTCCACCAGTAATGTGGGCTACGGCTGCGATATGTTGTGTGTCTATATCATTAAAAACAGAGGGATAAAGATGAGTGGGAGAACAAAGCTCAGCCTCCCATTTGTCTAAGTCAGCTTCAAATAATTTTCTTAAAAGTGAAAACCCGTTAGAATGAAAGCCAGAGCTTTTAAGTCCAATTAAAGCCATACCCTCTTTCACACGCTGTGGGCCTAGGATTTGATCTTCTCCCACAACTCCAATGGCAAAACCAGCAGCATCAAACTCACCCTTAGGATACACCCCAGGCATTTCTGCAGTTTCGCCTCCTACAAGAGCACAGCCAGAATCTACACAGGCTTTTTGAACACCAGAGATAAACTCTTTGGCTACAGGTAGTTCGAGTTTTCCAGTTGAAAAATAATCTAAAAAAAACAGGGGCTGGGCTCCTGTGCAAATGAGATCATTCACACACATGGCCACAAGATCTTGTCCTACGAAATCATAACGATCAAAGTGGGTGGCGAGCTTAAGCTTAGTCCCAACACCATCGGTGGCCGACACCAAACAGGGTTTTTTAATATCAGGGAAATCCATTCGAAAAATAGAAGCAAACCCACCTACTCCCTGAACCAAGTGGTTTTGAAAAGGGTACTTAGGTGAACTGGATTTGATCCAGTCTACGAACTGATCTCCAGCTTCTATATTAACGCCAGCTTGTTTGTAATCCATGAGCTGAGAATGCCACAAAAGATCTAGGGGTCAATTCAAGCGTGTCATGAATCTGTAAAGATGAAGACTCTTAACCTATCGGGGGTTTCACCCAAAGTTCAGAGCACTGAGCCTCTAAAATTGTGACTCGGCAAATTAAGCAAAGCTTCACAGGTCTCTAAGCTGTAACAGGCTGTGCCCGGGTTTTGAATTTGACGCTGTATGGAGTCTTCAGAATAAGTCAGGCTTAAAGCTGTCTCTTTTTTATGAACTCGCACTTCTTCGATTGAAAATTCCAGGATCCTAAGAGCGACTCATCGAACCCGTAAAAATATGGAGTCTGCAGCACTAAAAATAGAAACAATAACCTTGTACATTAAAGCACAGATTTCTCCCAACATAACTTGTAACTATTTTAAAAAGAGCTCTACAAAACACGGGCTCTCTCAAGAATGATCCAAATATTATCATGATTTTTCAGGCTCTGAAACACTTACTTAAGCATGAAGCTAAGTCTGTAAATTTTGCACACTAATAGTTACAACTCAGTCCAGCTCTAATTTGAAGCCATTTAGTGAGGCCTAATGTTAAGTCAAAAAAAAATGAAATTAAAAAACTTTCTTTTTTAAAAAAACAGGGTTATGACTAGCAGGTTAGAACTTCTAAAGGTAAAGGAAATTTAACACATAGTTTTTATTTGACCAAAACATAATAAAGGAGAATCAAATGAACAAATTAGTAAAACTTACAGGAGCCCTAGTGCTTGCTGCCGGACTTAGTGCTTGTGATTCAGGAATTGTAACATCAGTTACAGATGCCGCTGAAGCTGTTAAAGACAAAGTAGTAGATCTTGCTAGCAACAGAAATGGAGAGCCGTCTAACACAGTTGGTGAAGTAACAAAGGCCAATAAAGCTAAAGGCGCTGCAAATAACACTGCTGGCGAAACAGTAACAGAAACTACAGGTGCTGTTGTAGACGCTACTACTCCTGCTGTTGATGCTGCTGCTGATGCCACTACTCCTGCTGTTGACGCTGCTGCTGATGCCACTACTCCTGCTGCTGACGCAACAGACACTGCTGAAGCCACTATGAAAAAGCTAGACGAGCTCAATGATGCTGTGACTAATGTAAACAACCCTGCCGCATTTGCTTTTCTTCATGCATACTATTTCCCGAACTTAGGTGACGAAAAAATGTCTGCAGCTAAAAAACAAGAACTCACAAGCCTTTTTCTAAAGGACACAGGTTTAGTTCTTATGAATGAAGACGAAAAGGGAGTTGTATTTGAAGTGACTCAACCTACTTTCACTGACCTAGTTGATTATCTGGCTACACAAACAGTTAAAGATGAGCCAGTTGCTGCTCAAAAATAAAGCTCACACTTGATACAGCTCAATTTATTGAGCTGAAATAGTTAATACAGAAAAGGGATTATTTAGTAATCCCTTTTTTTTATAGTAG
>CALGWV010000091.1 GCA_937936325.1 uncultured Bdellovibrionales bacterium
TACACAATTTAAATTACAGGCTCAAATAAAGAAAAGCTCTTTCTTACATGGTGTGGCTAAACGCCTATTGTTGTTAGTTTTTACTTGAGCCTGCTTTTATTAAAGAGACGAATGGTACCGACGGCGAGACTCGAACTCGCATAGCGCTGACATTTTTTTAAAAGGCTCTCAGTTGTCTGTCTCTGAAGAGCCTTTTTTTATGCTTGCGTTATAATTTTTTACAATATCAGATTTTGGACACAAAAAAAGGCAGGAGCCTAAATTAATAGGCTCCCGCAAAAGACTGCTCTCACAGACTTTAAACTGAATCTCAACACCTTTTTCACTCGGTATAACCTTGTGGTGTTGTTGCACGATAAATTAGCCTGAAGTTAAAAAATAATGAAGATTTAGTTGAGAAAATTTGAAAAAATATCGCTAAATCCCAAAATATGGCCTACATCTTGAGAATGGCTGTGCAACAACGCCTAACCTTGTGAATAAGACGCTTTATTATTTTTGAGCGTAACTCATGATCATTTCCATCCATTATAGTTTTTAATGAATTTAAAAAAGGGGTAAACTTTTTAAGCTCAATAGGTGGCTCTTTTTGTAAACTGACACCACTTTTCCTTAACTCTTCTAGTTTTTCCTTGACGTCATCTTTGATGGCTTCAATCTTCTCCATCTGCTTATAAATGGGACCTGCTGAAACTGATTTTGGAAGCTCTGCTAAACGCTCAGCTAGCGCATCTAACTGAGAGTATTTTTCATTCTAAAAAGATTTAGTTTCACCACCGTCAACTACGATATTTGTGCCAGTCATAAAAGAGCAGTTTTCGCTAAAGAGAAAACATATAAACTTACCCAATTCGTCAGGTCGAGCTGCTCTCTTCATTAAGTTTTGCTCATAAGATGGGTTCTCAGATCTTATATCAACGGCTCCTGGGCTAATTGAATTAACCCTTAAACCCTTTTTAATTAAATGTTGGGAAAGGTTTTTTGCGTATGAGATAACTGCGGCTTTAGCAGAGCCGTACGCTAGAGAAAGGTTGGTTCTCTCTTTGCCTGCGATTGAAGCTGTCATTAAAATTGAAGAGCCATGATTGAATTTGTCAATTAATGCTTCGACAGTAAGTACTGTGGAGAAAAAATTTTTACGAAATACTTCACGCCAAGCATCTTCGCCAATAGTTAGTCCTCTTGTGTTAGGGATTCCCCCTCCTGCGTTTGCAAAAAGGCCATCGATAGCTCCCCACTCATTTGAAATTGTGGTCGACAAACGCTCAACTTCATTTTTCGAAGTTAGGTCGCCATCAAATATTAAAATCCTCTCTTTTTCATTGCTTGGGTGATTTTTATAGATATCATCAAGCTTAGAGCGGTTTCTACCCATAAGTGTGACAAAAGCGCCCTGTGAAAGAAGTTCCTTAAACACTGAATATCCAATGCCACTGGATGAACCTGTAACAATAATCTTTTTGTTCCCTAGTCCCATATCCATAATTCTTAAAAGATATCAGGAAATCATCTCTTGAACAATGACATATAAAATATCAAATAAAAACCGAATACGAAAACTAATCTTTAAATCAAAAATACGCCCATTTCAGCTCAGGCCAAGCAGGTTTTTGGGTTCTTACTGAATAATCCTACTCCTTTTATGACTATATTGCTCGTTTCAGCTCGCTATAAGGACCTTGAAGCTGATTTAAGAGCCTTTGCTAGCTTTTTTGCCTGCTTCTCAGAAATCTCCCTACCTCCATTCTCGTACTTTGAAATGGTGGTTACAGGAATGCCTGTTTTCTTACTGAGCTCTTTCTGTGACATATTTTCTTTTGATCTAGCTCCTCGAAGAGACACTGCCCATCTCGGTGTATCTCCATAAGAGTCTGAATAGACTTTGTCCCAAGAAACAGAATCTTCCATAGCATGGGCTTTTTTAACACTCTTAACCAGTGAAAGAATGGCTTTTGCTTCTTTGGTAGGAATAGAAAACTCTTCTTCTCCAATGGAGACCTTAGTAAGGCGTTTTTTCGTGTGTACCGACATAATAAACCTCTACAATTTTAATTTTTTTATCCACAACCTCCCAACAAATAACATAAGTCGGACGGCCTTTTTTGATATGACAATGATGCTTGGTTTTACTGAGCTTTGAATATTTAGACCAACTGCCTCTGATTGGTCCTTCATGCTCAATCTCACTTAACAGTAAAACAGCAGCGTCTTTTACCTTTTTTGGTAGTTTTTTAAATTGCTTTGCTGTCTTTGGAGAAAATCCAATCTGCCACATCTGTCCACCAGTGTAGACAATTTTGACAATATTGGCAATTAATACTTGTCATTTTGATTTGAGCCAAAAAAAAAGAAATCCCCAGAGACAATCATCTACTGGGGATTAAAGTTTATAATGACCTACAAGAGGGTCAATTTTAGTTTTTGCGGATCTGGTGGCGGTTCCGGCGCTTTATCTTGTATTTCCTTGAGCATTTCTCTTTTCTCAGCAGAGAGATACTGTTGCAAGCCGCCTTTTTTACAGACTTAAAAACAATCATCTTAAGTCATGGTTTATGTTTATCGTTTATTTTATAGCTTGTGCTTTATACTGCTCTTTTTATTTTACCCTTTTTTAAGCTCAAAAATTAAAAAAACAATCCGACTCAGATGGACTCCTCTACCTGAGAGTATCCCGACCAATGCCATTTGGTTCCATGCTTCATCAGGAGAGTATGAGCACATCAGATCACTTGTAAAGAAATTTAAATCTGCTGGGCAGCCTATTGTTGTAAGTTATTTTTCAGACTCTTACAAAAGAGCTATTGAATCTGACCCTAATGTAGATTTTAGCTTTGCTTTGCCCTTTGATTTTTCATCACCCCTTCAATCTTTGATCAAAACTATAAAACCACAGATGTTTATACTAGCAAAAACCGATTTTTGTATGAACCTCTTATACCATCTAAAAAAGAAAAACGTCCCCATCCACATAGTGGCACGACATAAAAAGATTCCAAATTTATTTGATTCTTATTTTACAACAAGATCTTATGTTGTGGATGTGGACGATAACCGACCCTCTTCATTCGTGGAATCCGACCCTCGTTATGATCATATTAATGATGTTTTAACCCAGACACCTAAGCTCATAGACCAAGAGTATGGGGTGTTCGGAAGTGTTTGGCCTGAAGACATAGCCGCCTTATTCAAAAAAAAATCTTTAACAAAAAACAAGCTATGGGTTTTAGTCCCTCATGAACCTCAACTAGGGTCTTTAAAAAACATAGACACTCAATTGAAGGGCTTAGGTTATTCGACATTAAGGTGGAGTGACTGGGATCAAAGTTCTCAGATTAAAGAAGATGTCCTTATCGTAGATGGATTAGGTTTACTGATGAAAATTTATAAAAACGCCTCATGGGCTTTCATTGGCGGTTCGTTTAAATCTAAAGTGCATAATGTTTCGGAGGCCTTACTTGCTGGAGTCCAAGTTTGCGTCGGCCCCTACCACAAAAATAGCCCAGAATGCTTAGATCAAACTCACAAAATCGCAGTTGTTAAAAACCAAACTGACTTTGAACTCTGGATTCAATCTGAACATAAAAAAAGCTCCAGATTTATATCTGGAGCTACAGAAAAAATATTTAATAGGCTTAAAAATTAAGCATCACCTATTGAGGTCTAAAAGTTGACAGGTTTAGGCCCCTGAATACGCTGTTTTACGTTTTGACTTTTTATAGGCCCTTGCTTTTTTTCGACCATTTTTGCGTTGGCTTTTAGCTTCAAGGCGAGCATTTTTTCGTAGTGCACGAGCTTCTTGTCTTGCTTTCTTTTTAATTTGCCGAGCTTGAAGTTTAGCTGCTTTCATGATTTTACGAGCTTCTTTTTTATCTCCTCTGGCCTTGGCCGCTTCTGCTCTGACTTTGGCATCGGTTTTAATTTTTTGAGCTTCAGCTCTTGCAGAGGTCTTTAAACTTTTTGCTTTTTCCTTAGCTGCTTTGCGTGTCTCTTTGGCCACACTCTGGGACTCTGCGCGATACTCTTTAACTTGAACTCTATCTTCGTCAGAAATTTTAGCATTCGCAGTGAAGCTACCTACTGACATTGTCAAAATAAAAAGGCTTATCCATTTAATCATATTTTCTCTCCTTTAAACGGGTTGTATCAAAATGTATTACTTTGATCTAACATATTCAAAAACCAACTCATATACTCTTAACTCAACGAGAGCGCCACAGAGACACTTTCGGTCTAATTTCAATGATAATGCTTCTGGAAACTGTCTAACCAAAGATAAACACACTCTTATTTGTATAACTTTTACTAGCCCAAGTTGTTTCGGTATATTTGAAGAATATAATGAGTATAATTTGAGCATTAAAGTGCATTCACAAAACCTCAAAAATATGTCCATTTGGCACTATAATAAACAAGCATATGTTTAGAAGCCGTTTTACGATTAATAAGTGTTCAGACCTTACAATCTGCTATTAGAGATTTTTCACTGCCAACCTAATTTTAGGTTCCCAAATTTGTTCTCTTTTGATACACATGGTTTCTATGGATTATACAAAAATCAATTTAGATCAAATTTCCGACCAAGGGCTTAATCTTGAGCTCAGCGACTTCCTTCATGCTGAACTTAAAGAGTTAAATTTATCAGAGCTCACCGCCCAAGCTCGACTTGAAGCTTTAGACAAGAAGACTCTCTCAGTAGTAGGACATGTTAATTTTACTCGCAGCATAGACTGCAGCCTATGCACCGTGACCACAGAGCATAGCGGGACCCAAAAATTCGAAGACTTCTTAATAGCCGAAGAAGAAAGAAAATCAATATTGCAAATTATAAACCACAAGAATGAATTTAACTTTATACATTTCCTTAAAGAGCTTATTCATCTAGAAGAGCCTACCAAAGTAACAGGCTGTAAAAACCAGTCTAATTGCGCTCATTATAATGAGTATGTGGCCCCTTTTTTAGTTTCAGAAAAGCCAGAGGTGAAAATAGATACAGAAGAAGAAAAGTCTAATCCGTTTAAAGATCTAAAAAAACTGATCCAATAAAGACTTCTTATTTTTCATATTTATGACTTCAGCCTGAACCTAAAAATCTATTAAAACTCCTAAGGCGCTAAAACTTTGTGTGCGATATATTCCAGGCTCTAGTCAAAATTTTATTTAAACCTATAGCTCCAGTGTAATTTCCGAATGCATAGACCTGACTCTCAATGAGAGAAACAAAACCCAGTTCAGGATGTTTGTCAGCTTTCAACAATGCACTCAATGCAGACTCATGATTCAAATCAAATGAAGGAATGGCTTTTGGCCAATAAGTTATGAAATGTGGAACACTTTGTAGCTCTTCTGTGATCTGATAAGTTTTATTTCTAAAACTTTCCAATTCATCAAGCAATTTATTTTCTTCTTTTTTAATCTTTCCGGAAATCACCCAAGTTTCTGAGTTTAAACCGGGTCGCTGAAAAATGTCTTTATTCCAAAGGACTCCTAAAAAAGTTTTATTTTCTGGGAACAAACATCCGAAGCCTCTTTTTGAACTTCTTTTTTTAGGAAATAGTGTCACGCTATAGAGTGCTCTATAGCTTATTTTTTTTAATAAATTAATTTTATTTATACTATCTGATTTTCCACTCTCCCCTTTAGGGATTATTAGACTTAACAATGAAGATGCACTTTGTGCATCTGTACTTAAAACATAGATCTTATTTTCCCGAGGCCTGATCTCAGATTTAAAGTCTTCATTAATAATCTTTATTCTAGGGCTTTGTTCAAAGTATTTTTCAAAAGCTGTGCCAAGCTGTCCCATTCCGCCAAGGGGGGCTACACTGGCATGATACTGAAGTTCTCTTTCAGGTTTATTTATGATTTCGATTCCGCCTCTTAATGAGCTTAAGCAATTATAAGCACTAAGGTCTTCAACTTGTGCCCCATATACACCTTGAAGAGCAGACTGAAAAAGTATTTTTGATGTCTTTCCAAAAATAGACTCGGCATACTCGCTCACACTTTGGTTTTTCTGAGGAATATTATTGAGTATTTTTATTAAGAAAAAATATCCATAAAAAAATCTGATGGTGGCCGCTAAGCTTAAAGGCCAACGGCGAAATTGAGATTCTAAATAAAACCATTTTTTCGATGCCCATTTACTTTTAGAAACCATTGTAATCTTAAGATCAGAAAATAACTCTTCAACCAGAGAGTCATTCATCAGAGCATTTGCAGCCTTTTCGACCAAACCCTGCTCCGTTTGGATACTCTGCAAATGCCCCCCCAATTTCTTCTGACTTCCAGAATAAAGAGTAATTCTAGAATCCGTGTTTTTAAGCAGTGACCAAGCCAGCGCACAGCCCGAAAACCCTCCACCAATAATGACGTATTCTTTTTTTTTCATATAGAATATAACCTAGCTCAAAATGAGAGTTTTGTACTCTGAACACCAAGAAGTCATTAAAATCTTACTAAATAGAACTCTGTACACAGAATTAACAATACAACTCGACACTCACCCCAGATTCGCAGATAAGCGGCGAGGAAAAACCCATGAAACCTATTTCAGTAGTGCCTAGTGCAGGGATTTTCTCTTGAAGCCTACTCAACTGTAAGCTGAAAGAGAACATTTTGAGCATGATCCTGGGGAGTGGGTTTCATGGGTTTTCACCGCTGCGTATCCGCAGATCTGGAATTCGTAAGAAGCACAGTATGAATCTTCCACAGCCCTAAATAATGACCTAATTTAACACTACAAGAGGTTGGGTAGAGAGACAAATTGAGTTGCAAAATTGATTTTGTACTTTTTACAAAGGCAACACTGATGCAATCATAATTTTTTCAGCTAAAAAGAGTAAAACAAAGCTAAATTATTGAATTGTCAAACTATTTTGCCATAAAAAATTCTAATACTAGAAATGCATTTTTTACATCAGGATACTCATATTTATAGGCTAAACAAATAAAGTGGTAAAGTCATTCGTTATCTCTTTAGATAGACCATTGGACATTAAACCACTTAAACGAAAGGACAACTGTGAGAAATAATTACTCCTTCTTTTATCATCTGAATAAAAGACTTCATACAACTCTTTTCTTAATGACTTTAGTTTTTGGCTCATGCACTTATATTGTGCCAGAAGCTGATAATCCTTCACCAGGACTTGAGAAACAGTCTGTAGATTCGCTTGTCCAAAATGGGACTCTTTCCCTTAAAAAGCGTGTCCTAGGTTATACCAAAGATCCTAAAACCCAACAGTGGGTCCCTGGTGACAAAACTTGGATGTGTGGCTGGGCTCCCGTTAAACAAAGTGGTCAGTGGCTAGGAGCTGGCGGGGGTTTACAGGTGACTCCTTTCTCCACTATGCACTGTAATGTTCAATTTAGAGTCAACAAAGGTGGCGATCTTCTTGAAGCACGTACACTTAAACTGAACTCGCTCAATGATTATGAAAGTTGGAGCCTTCTTTTTACGATCCCCATTCTAAAACATTATTTTTACGAAAAAGCTCTAGACTCTTCAGGAAGAGAGATTAATAAATACAAAAAAGTAACCGAAAAAGGTAATTGGCTCACAGCTCCAATTATGGATCTCAATTTAAAGGGAATCCGCTTTTATCATACAGATCAACCTGATGTAAGATACTCTGACCTTAATGATGTCTTTGATATTGAAGTTTCTAAAAATAACAAAAAACAATTTCTAGGGTTTAGCGCAACACTTGTGAACAAATACTACGGCTCCAACATACAACAAGTCTATAGATTTAATTTTCTTGAAATTTTAGATAATCCCGACTTCAAAAAGACACCGTATCATCAAAATAACTCTAAACATATGAACATTGTCCATATTCTAGGTTATGAACCTGCTCTCAAAACACAAGTGAATTACGCAGCTCACTGGGACATTTCTAAACCTATTGAAGTTTGCCTGAATGACTTTCCTGAAGACGCACGCAATTACAAAGAAATTGCTGTTGATGTTCTCAGAGAAATGAATAGAGCATTGAACAATATAGAAGATAAAATTTTAAACAACAAAAATCTAAGTGATGAGACAGAACTTAATAAAGAAGTGTTCATAGTTTCTAAGAAAAAATATAAATATTCATATGACCTAAGGTGCCCCAGCATCACATGGGTGGATGACCCTTCTCTATCTCTAGTATCTCCACTAGGAGTGGGTGTAGCTAATTCTAACATCAAAACTGGTGAAATTCTGTGGGGAGGAGCCGTTATTTGGGGCGGATTAATAGACTATGCCATAAATGTACTTAGTGAATCTTCATCGGCTTCAGCTACTGGAAACATGAATAGTGAGCAAAAGGCTCACGTGCTTTCAAAGATAAAGCATAAACCTGAGTTTAATGATTTCTTTTCATTTGGAACTTGGACAGGTTTCTTTGAGGGTCTAAGTCAAGGTTTCGAAACACAATTTAACGTTCGAAATCTTAAAGAGAATTCACTAGCCTTAAGCCAAAAACTTAGCAATAAGCAAAGGCTTAATGATACAATTAGTTTAAATGAGATAAAATCGGTAAAAGATTTTGAAAATGCTTCTCTAATGCAAGGACAAAGCTTAACTTTTCAAGATACAGACCTGCTTTTTAACCCAGGCCAACTCTTTGACCAAAAGCAAGACTTCTTATTAGATCTCAAAAAACGAACAAATATAGATTTTGCTGATGCGGCTTTTCACCATACTTTACCGAAAGCTCTCTCATACATGCATAAACCTAATACACCAAAAAGTGTTCAATCGTTAGAACCGGAGTTCTACAATGCACTTTTTGATCAAGAACATAGCCTTGGAAATCAAATCAATGGCTGGCAAGAAAAACTATCTCAAAGCAACTATACACAAAAAGTTAAGGCAGCCAGGTCAATAATAAAAAATGTCACGCTCCACGAATGGGGGCATATTATGGGCCTAGGCCATCAATTTGAAGGAAATCATATGCCTAAAAAAGGTATGGTTCCTGAAAAAGTATTCAACAGTCTAGATAAAGAAGCTCAGACTAACTCTAACTACACAAGTATTATGGATTATTCACATGGTTCAATTGAGATTGCCATGCCTTATGAAGATGTAAAAATTAAAATTCATGATGAGCTGACTTTAGCTTACTTATACCACCAGAAATACTCCACCTACAGAGTTGGTGATGAAGACTTTACTTTCTTTAATGTTCTACCAAATGGCATCATACCAGTTGAAACTTCTTCAGCTGAAAATGAAACTTACTACACTAGATACTTGCCTCAATGCAATGATATGGATGCGTGGAAGCAAGTTAACCCCTATTGCCGCAAGCTTGATATAGGCTATGATGCTCCTTCAATGGTAGGGGAAAATTATATATCCTATACAAATGATTTCATTTCAAAAATGAATTCATTTACTCAAGCCACAGGAAATCACCCACACAGAAAAAGATATTATATTTGGAATCAAACTTATAATTTGCTCAATAATAATAGAACTTTCTACGACAAAATGAGATACCTTCTTTTGGATACCAGACTTTATTCAAGTGTCTTTGAAAATCTTGTTAAAGATCAGAAAGCACTTATGAGCTTTTCAAAATCTTGCATTGACCCCTCTCAGGCTCCAAGCGAACAATGGAGTATTGATTTTACAAAACTATCCCTAGAATTTACTCTGGAGTATAAAAAGGCGAACTCACTATCAGAACTTCATAAAAAAACAAAAGATACTGATTACCAAAAAATTTATAGAATTTATCAAAGTGTCCTAAAAGAAAATTCCACAAATCCTCTAGACTTAGATAATATTGGCTTTAAAAAATTAGAAAAAAGTTTAAATAAAAATAATATTGCATATACAGAAATCCAAAAGCTTTGCCGTGCCACTTCAAAATCATTAGACATTTCCCATGAACTTTTGAGCTTAAAAGGAAATGATTATAATACTGTAGATTACAATTCTTCAATAACACCAGCAGGGCTTTATGCCGCTCAAGCCCAAAGAGACACCTCTAGAGTATTTGGAAAACTTGAACAGGCAGGGCTATTACCAATACGACTAGCCAGCCTTGATATTCTTACTGCCCCATCTTCAACGATGAAGTACGGATGGTGGAACATCAATAAACCCAGGTATGCGGACAAACAAGCTGGTAAATATAGTTACAGCTCTCTTTACCCTGAAAAGTTTAGTGAGATCATAAGAACATCTGTACAAAACAATATGTCTTTTGGTGGGACAAAAACTCAAGAAAACCCCAATTTAGGAATTGCTAATTTATATATGAACTATTATCTTAGGCGAAACTTCAACCAAACAAATGACGAAAATATATTTGACTCGAGGTATTTGAGTATACTTCAAGACCAAACAAAGTTCAGCCTAGAGATTAAACCTGTCTTACTCAAAGCAAACACACGAGCTGGCAAGCCTACGAATCTTAAATTTGACTTTACTCCACAAATTTTCAATCAAGCCAATCGAGAGTATGTCAGTTTAGATGAAGCTTATCTACTCCCAGGCAAAAGAGTGATCATCAAAGACGCTGGAAATCAAATATTTTTACCAATCTCTAAACTCAGGTTTATTAACGATGAGGCTGCCTATATATGGTCTATTGTTGTTTCTTTTGATAAAGACTCTTATGACAACCCACTCAAAACCACTTCTATCAAAGAGATGATTTCCACTCTCACCAACAATCAACTAGACAATTGCATATCAGGTCCTGATGGGTTGGGAAATTTCATTAAATCTCCAGATTTTAAAGGCTATCAAATCGATGCTGGCATTAAATCTTCAGACTCAGTCAGTGACGCAATGACATCCTTTGAAAAAAGTCTAAATAATGCTTTTGGAATTTATGATGACAAGCCCAACGCACCTATCCCTGCCTACGCTAATTGCAATGAAGCTTTGGAAGGCGTGAAACTCACTGCAGCCACAGCGATGTCCTTAAATGGATATTTTTTACCACAAATCTATAGCCTTATTAAAAAGTAGGAATTAAGATGTTAAAAAAACCAAGACTGACACTACTTTTGATAGGACTTTTACAAATCACAGCTAACCTAGGTTGTGATCTGAATAAGAATCAGAGATACAAAGTCATACCTGAAGCTGAATACCAAGAGCAGGGGCTACCCAGAAAAATTAAAACTAAAACGAGTCTGAACCTTGAAAAACTTTTAAAGGAGACTGAAGAAATACTTACTGAAGAATCTCACAAGCTCAAAGAAGAAATCAATATCAGTAGGCTTACAAATCAAGTTTTACTCCCACTTAAAGATTATGTCTTAAACTTAAACTTCATGTCCACCCCCTCTAACCTATATAATAGAGCAGACTCTGGACGTATGATCACACCGGCTTTGATTGGTATTTTCAATCAAGCACTTTTGAGTGTGTACTCCATTAACCCAGAAGTGATTCAAAAACTAACAGTTTTAAAGGATTATAAAAAGCTTCTACTCTGGGACTGCAAAGAAAATACACTAGGCTCATGCCATTTTGTAAAAATTTTTCGTTCCTATGCTGGCCCCAGTATTAGTAAAATCATTAAAATGATTCACGATAACGAACATGAGCCAAAAGAAAAAAACCGGATCGTAAAAGTAGGCTTTGAACTCAAAAATGGAGTTCTGGACAGTAGTTTAAGGTTATTATTTTTAGAAAAAATTGCCCGTCTCATTTCTGACCCCAAATC
Source organism: uncultured Bdellovibrionales bacterium (assembly GCA_937936325.1). Lineage (GTDB taxonomy): Bacteria > Bdellovibrionota > Bdellovibrionia > Bdellovibrionales > UBA1609 > CALGWV01. The sequence continues at coordinate 11,682 of CALGWV010000091.1, forward strand.
GGAAATAAAGCTTAACAAACGAGAGTTAAAACAAGAATCTGACCTTTTTGCAAACACACTAAAAATAAATATTAATGAGTTTAAAAAATCCTCAGACTTTATACCTTTAATCCAATCTTTAAAACCTTGGGAAATGTCCAGGAAAAAAGACCTTACGTTAAGCAGTTCCATGACACAAATTTTAGAATTAGCGAGCCAAAGCCTTCTCTTTGACAGAGAAGGGAACCTCACTCCTTATCTGAAGAAAAACCTAATTCCAGATTTAAGGTCTAGGGTTGACCTCTCTTTTGAACAAGGTGTCGACTTTATTAAAGCCAACCTCTTAGGTCTATGGAAACCCAAGTTTGAAAAATTCACAGAAAATTCTAACTTAGGTTTCTCAACTCAAGATCTTCATACTTTAACCCAAATAAAAAATACAGGAGATGTAGAGCTTTACGACTCTAAAAGTTCAAAAATTATCGAACATCTTCTTAAAGGTCAGGAATTTGTAACCTCAGATTACGACGAGTACTTTTTCTTAGCTCACCAACTTTACCATGGTCATTTTAATATTGACGATGCCATGGCCGTATGGTCAGGAACACAAAAAAATGTGGATCAATTTATGAGTATCACTGAAAAACTCATTAAATACCAGATCGTCAATAACATTGTATACACCAACACTAGAATGACTGAATTCTATAATAATAACTCTAAAACAAGCATCTTAGATCTTCTTTCTGAATCCGACACAGAAGGACACCGCGTACGAAAAGTTTGGAGCCAAACAAAAAGAAAATCTCAAGCCTTACAATTTTTTATTAACAAAGTCGTCACACCTAACTTAATCACGCAGAGAAGCAACTCAGAAAAACCAGATAAAATCTCAGATGAGAATATAAAAACACAAAACCGAAAAGTCGTTTATGATCGCATCAATGCCAGCGTGAATGCTTTAGGTAAAAATATTAAATTTTTACTCACATATCCCAGTACATTTCCACTGTTGCACATTATGGCCTCACTCGAGCTTAAAGAAACTATCAATAGAGGTTTTGGAAGCTTTCAAATTGAAAGCAGTACAATTATAGACCAGTTTTTTTCAGGAAAGTTTATGCCTTGGTTTAATTTTGGCCACGATAGTCAAAACTTAGACTCTACGGAAATTGTTTACAGTTATTATTACGCCCTAGCTACTCAAATCTTTAAAACCTACTCTGGCAGTAATAAAGTTAATTTTAATCACAAAGAATTTTTTACTACGGTTATTAAGAAACTTATTAAATCTAACGAAATTGAAATTGACAAAAAGCGTCGCGAAATTTCTGACAAACTCGCTTTCTTTAAAAACAACAATCAGGCTCTCACCAAAATCTGTGCCGAAGAAAAAGAATTACAGAAAAAAGAGTCTCAAAATCTCAGCGAATTCTTAAAAACTAATCCGGAGAGCTCCACTGATTGGATTTCTGAATTAGAGAAAGTATACCTCCCTAGAACATTTACAAAGAATGAAATCGACTTTACTCTTTTGCCTACAAAAATTTATGACGGCACAAGTATGTCTAACAACAAAACGGGTCAATATATAGATACTGTATTCTCCTTTGCAAGCCATGAGATTTTTGAAAAGCTCCGAACTGATTTCAGAAAGAATTCTTTACTCATTGAAGTGCTTCTTGATACTTATAGTAAATTCGAGAAAGAAGAGGCTACCAATATTCAAAGTTTTGCCAAAGATCAATTTAGTGATTTCGAAAGAATAAAGACAGAATATATTTCTAATTTCTTTAAAGAAAAAAACAAAATTGCATCATGTGATTGGGCTCTTCTTAAAAGAGACAAATCTATACGCCAAAGGTTAATATTTCGTGAAGTTAAATACTTAGGGAAACTTTTTGAAGATATTTATGCTGCATCCAAAAGTCTGGATAATAAAAACTTAAGCCACCTAGCTGTTGATCACGTGATACATGACAAAATTCAAAACATTCGGCTTGAATACTCAAGCTATACCCAAAATAGTAAATTCCCACAGAGATATAAAGAAAACTTCGGATATAATAAACTGACTCCTGAGACTTTCACCTCATTTCCAATGGATACAACAGCGAGGCTTCTTTCTTATCTTAGAGAACTCTTTCCAAATGAATATGAAGATGTAAATATTCCAGCAGACCTTAAAGACGAAGATATTTATAAAGAGGCGAAGTCCATACCCATACATATTGATTGGAGCGTGGACAAAGCCACAGCAAAAGAACGCTTTGTGTCCTCAGGTATTAATGCATTCGCAACACATATTCCTTGGGCTAAAACTTTTACCCCCATTGAGACCATGCTTCAAAAATCAAAGCTTTTAGCCAGCATCTATAAAAATGGAACTTTTTCAGGATCCACGGAAGTAGACTGTGAAGACACAGGCTTGAATGAGAAAGTTAAAAATGAATCTTGCTTTACAGTTACTGCTAAAGAGGTTCTAAAACATCACAGAAATCTTGTTGATTTTGTAAATATAGACGCCGTAGATGCGAAAATACTAGAGCTTCTGAAGCTTGAGTTTACTTATAAAAAAGAAGACCAAGAAAATATCATCAAAAAAAATGGAGAACATAAGCTCCATTCATTTTATGACCTGGCTTTCAAGAGAGTGTTTTCTGATGCATCAAGCCTTCATGACTCAGAAAAAATATGGTTTGAACAGGAGCTAGTTTCTTATGTTTCTTCAGTTCATAAAAGAAAAGGGTCCACTTTTATCTTTAAATACTCTGAAGATATTGAAAGTCTTTTTAGAGAAAAATATTCAAGCTGGATTAAGCACTATTTTAGGAAAAGCTTAGATCTTTTAATGGCTATTAAAGAAATGCATTTAATCCCTGAATCTACTCCGCTAACGGATTTGAAATATATTTATCGTACGGACTTTGAAGCCAAAAACATCAATTTTAACGATTCTGCTCAACCACTAACACCTTATATCAGCGAGCTCATGTTAGATAAATTTTTAGGAGTCTCAGAACAGTTGAACAACCGAACAAGTCAATACTTTGATAAAGTAATAAAAGCAAATCTTCTTGAAGTAGAAAAAAAAGTTAAGGAACTCTAAACTTGAAAGTAGTTCTGAGATCCTTCCTCTTTTTAACTCTCACTTTGGTGCCGTTTTTTTATGGACATGGAAAAGAACCCATTAAAACAAAAAAAACTACAGCATCACCTGATGCTCAATTATCTCTTATCGCTGCTGTTCCAACCCCTGAAGTTTGGGGAATCCAACTTTTTTATGGCGGCTCATATAATGCTTTACAAACTCAAAAAGTGAAAACGCTGAGTCATCGCCTAGGTTTATCTTTGAGTTATAACCTCGTAAGCTCATGGCACCTCTCATCTTCTATTGGAGTAAATCACATGAGCCATGGCCGCGCTATCTACAAATCCAATGATTCTGAGTATTTTCATAATCTATCCTACGCAGATATTTCTATTTCTAAATCAGGTTTTAAATCCTTTTCTTTTATTGGTTATGGCTCCTATTCATTGACCTATAACTTTCCGCTAGATATAAGGAGCCGTTGGGATAAAAAAAACGGGGATCTCTCGGCTTCTTTATTTCTACAATCTAAGAGCTGGAATCGCCTCTCCATCTATCATTCCACCTCACTCAGTTATGCTCTTCATACTATGAGGTTTTCTAGTTACTCAGGTGATCGACTCAATTCCAATTTTAACGCTTTACATTCGTTAGGTTTAAGTTTTAGATTCTTAAAAAAAATGAGCCTCAGTCTTTCATCAAGTCTGTCTAGCTCCAGATACCTGGATCAAACCTGGAGTTCAAGGTTTAGTAATAGAATTAGGCTCGCAGCTCGTGTTAAAAAACTGCGTTTTCATTTAAGTTTATCCAACAACTCTTATTCAGATGAAACATTTTATAAGCCACTTTATTTTGATCAATACCGTAGGCTCTACAGTTTTGGGGTCAGTTATGAGATTTAAATGGACACTCTGTTTTTTACTATTTACTCAGTGTGAGGTGAAGAGGGTTCAACCTCACAAGGTGACCCAGGAGTCTCAGGGCTATCAACTTAAAAAGGAGACTGTTGACGAGAGCCTTTCTATTAATAATCACGAAAATCATGCTCATAAAATTGAAGATGCCCACGAAACTGAACTTTTAGATTATTATTCTGATCTTAAAAAGAAACTTCACCTGAGTGGAAACGAATATTCTAGAATAAACTATGCCAGCAAAGCTTATATTAGAAATCTGACTTTATTAGCTAGTATATATCAGCGTGCGCAGAGTATTGGCTTTCAGTCACTAATAAAAACTATTAATTCTTTTTTTTACTCTTACTACCTTAAGGACTGTTTAGACCCTAACAATCAAAACTGCGAGCTTCTTAAATACTCAGTCAGCAAAGAGGCCCAACTCGTAGATATTTTTTTGAGCCTTGCTAAAAACGAATTGGATGAGCTTAAATCTTTGAAAATTCTTGAGGCTAGTTTTGAGATAGCCTCCCACCAAAAGAACATAGCTCTGAACCAAGCTTATACACAAAGAATTATTCAAGTTTTAGAAAAAAAATCTGAACTTGAGATTGATAAAAACAGAACCCAGATTTTACTCACAAATTTAGATTTTTTAGTTAAAAATATCAATTGGACTGAGTTTAATCCGATCAATTTTAATTTATTTTCCTCATTAAAGCCCTGGAACTATGATGTCAAAAATAGCACAAATGAATTGTTTAGTGAGGCTCAGCTTCACCTCCTTAATTACTTGCCACTTTATTCCTATAAATACTCAGAAATTGAAAATAAACTTAATAAAAGTGTCTCAACTCACATAGAAGCTCTCAAATTTGAAGGCTATGAGCTTACAAAGTACCCGGCTTACAACGATATAGACTTGGATCCACTTAAAGCCAAATCCAGTGCATCTACGTTCTTAGCACTTAAGCTTATAACAGCAGACGTAGCTCCGCATCAGGTCTACAACTTTTTTATAAATGTCAAAGATCAAAGTTTGTTCATTGATGAATTGTTTGAAAGCCTAAAACTTCTTGCGAGATTTGAATTTGCTCAACTCAGTCTCAAGACAAATAAAAGGCTCATGAATCAGTTTTCCAAAAAAGAGGTGAAAACAAATGAGTTTTTTCAATCTACCCTAAAATGGGCGGAGTCTTTAAACCCTGAGTGGACTGATCTTTATGGTCGAGTGGGGAAAGCCTTTGATTATCTTAATGCTAGAATAAACCATAGCTCCAACTCTAATTCTGAAGACATTTCATATTTTACAGACTCTGCAAAACGTAGCATTTTAAAGTCGGTAGCTTATCCCAATATGTACGCCTATGCCCATAAATTAAGCGAGACAGACTGGACTGCAGAGTTTAAAGTCTTCTGGTACACCTTTACTCTTACAACATCTGATATTTGGGACTATATGCTTACAGGTCAGTATGTTTACCCGTGGTTTAATTTGACTAATATGCAAGAGACTCGAAGCACTAAGCTTGAAGATAAAAGTGGGCTTTTCAGATCTGAAATGTACGACAGTCTTCATTATTTTTTTTCAACTCGTATATATGAAACATATGAAATTAATGTTGATGATTTCTTAACGACAATTGGAGATAGTCTTTTAAAGAAAAGAATTGGGGATTATCAAGATGCTATTGACCAGTTTCAAAGCAATCACCTCCCCTCCAACTCTTTGACCCAACAATATAAAAACTGGTGTGATGGCATCAGAAATAACAACCCCATAGATGAACAGATTCCTTACACAAAACTATCTTCTTTTCTTACCCCTCTAGGTTTAAAATATGATAACTTAAGAGTAAATACCAAAGATATCTCTAGCTTATTATACAACGATAGTATTTTAAAACCTGTAGATGTAGGCAACGCAACCTTGGCCACTATTAATGATCGTTATCGTCTCGAGCTAGAACCTATTTTACATACTCTAAAGCAGTATAAAAAAATTGCGCAAAGAGCTGGGTTAAACTTGAACACTGAATTCAAACTCACTCGCTTTACTAAGCTTATTAAAGACACAGAGCTTCTCATGATGAGATTTTTAGGTCTTCAAGTGCATATTTCCAATCAATTGAGTGATTGTTTTTTCGTAGCACATGATGAATCCCGAAGGAGAGCCAAAGAGGTAGTTAAAGCCCAGTATTCTTATTATAAAAACCTTGTACATCCTTTAATGACGGCAATAAAGGATTCAAAAATCAGCCTCAGTGAGGCCAACCAGAAAATACAAGAGGCCCACGGAGAGTTCACTGTGGAAGATCAATTTAATCTTGATGAATATGGCAACCTCACTTACTTTCTCACTAAACAGGCTTTTTTCTTAAGAACAAAAATTTATCTCGAAAGTGGCTTTAACTTCAAGCTCTTTAATCAAACAGCACTAGATATCAAAGCAGTTGTGGGCCAGCACCTTGATATTAGTCTTCCGCCTGAGTATCAAACTAACTCTAAGCTCAATCCTTATTTATTAGAAACTGAAGCCGCGAAATCACCTAAAAACATGTCAGTGAACTATGAGGCAGACCCTAAAGGTTTTGCAAAATCTCTGACCCAGTTAACAACAGATCGTTCTCGTTCTGCTCGCTTGATCAACCACCAATTTACCTCTTGGGATCTCTCTGAATCTGAACCTTTTACACATGTTCATTTGATGTATATTGAGTACTTTGTCTCTATGCTTCAGCTCCAAAAACCAAACTATATTGATTATAGTGATGCCTCATGTATTGAATCTAAAGACTTGAGCTTAATAGATGAAAGCTGTATCAAAACCGGAATCTCGAGTCTTAAAGAACTTAACAAATCTATAGGGAGAGTTCTCAGTTCTTTTTTACTTACCCCTGATGACATCCAATACTTTGAAATAACCGGCCAGAACTCTTGGCTAGCTTCTAATCAACTCAATACAGTCTTAAAGTATGATTCGAGCATCCCCTTCTTTTTTAATGGCAACTATCTTCCGTTCTCTAAGCTCAGTGGAGTTTTTGATTTATCTTACCAAATGCTTTCAAAAGACTATTTAGGTATTTTATTCAGCACCGATTGGGAACTAGAACAAGAAAGAATTAACTCTGAGGGGCAAGGACTGACCATTACATGTACAGCCACAAGATTAGGCTGTTATTGGAATAATGAAAGAGACTCAGCCTATGAGTTTCTTCTCTCTAGATTTAAGAAAGCCGGTGTCATTTTTAATTATGATACTGAAATCTTAAGTGATGATTACTCTTATGTTAAAAGTAGGGCTCTTAAAAAATATCAAAATTTAATGAATATAGAAGAGCAAGGCCCTCAACTTGTTGATGAAACTATAGAGACCCACGAGCTTCCTCATCCTGAGGTTAGAATTAGCCTTTGGAAAGATGCGCAGGAGCTAGAGGTTCTGAGTCCTAGATTTAAAAATAGCGCTAGGGAATTTGATAAGTTTTTTAAAGAAAAAACTGAGTCCTTATTTTTAATAGAGCCGGATTGGTCTAATTTTATTGTAAAATAACGGCTCTAAGGTGTGGAAGATTCTTTTGTCTAAACGAGAAATTAGAATGCTCCCTGATAAAATTAAAGGATGGCTCTAGTTGTGACTCAGTCGAGTTTAATTTTTTCAGTCCCCACTCTAGTTTCGACTTGAGATATTTTTTGTAGTGGTCAAATAAATCTTCCACAGCCTCTAGTACTTTAGCCCTTCTCTAGAAGAGTCTTCAACAATCTAGGCTACAGTCTGTAGCATTTTAATGTAGACAAATCTTATACTTCCTATATGTTGAGGGATTCTTCTTAACTCTAACTTCTGGACTCATATGCCTATTTTTAAAAAATATTTTGGATCTCCCAACTATCGATTGGAAGTACTTGCAGGTCTCACCGTAGCCCTGGCCTTAGTCCCTGAAGCCGTCGCCTTTGCCTTTGTGGCAGGTGTTGAGCCTCTTGTAGGGCTTTATGCGGCTTTCATAGTCTGTTTTATCACATCTGTTTTTGGGGGGCGCCCTGGGATGATTTCTGGCGCTACAGGTGCTTTGGCTGTGGTCATGGTTTCTTTAGTGGCAGAGCATGGAGTTTCCTATCTTTTTGCCACTGTGATTTTGATGGGCATACTACAAATGCTAATGGGATTTTTAAAACTCGGTAAGTTTATCAGACTCGTCCCGGAGCCTGTAATTTTTGGTTTCGTGAATGGTCTAGCGATTGTAATTTTTTTGGCTCAGTTTTCCCAGTTTAAAGTGCCTTCAGTGGATGGCTCAGGCATGGAGTGGATTTGGGGGTATGAGCTTTTTTTAATGGCGGGGTTGATCCTTCTCACAATGATTATTACTTATGCTCTACCTAAATTTACAAAAAAATTTCCGTCTTCGTTGGCTGCCATCTTAATAGTCTCTTCCATATCCCTTTTATTCAATCTCCCAACTAAAACTGTAGGTGATCTAGCCTCTATCAGTGGGGGGCTTCCTAGTTTTGCTTTTCCCTCTGTGCCCTGGAACTTAGAGACCCTAGAAATTATCTTTCCCTATGCTCTGATTTTAGCTGGGATTGGGCTAATTGAATCCCTGCTTACTCTCACACTAGTAGATGAGCTCACAGAGACCCGTGGCCAAGGAAACCGTGAGTGCGTAGCTCAAGGTGCTGCCAACGTAGTGACTGGTTTTTTTGGTGGCATGGGCGGTTGTGCTATGATCGGCCAGAGCATTATCAATGTGAGCTCCGGAGCCAGAACACGAATTTCAGGAATTGCGGCAGCCTTATTTTTGCTTTTCTTTGTTTTATTTGGAGCCCAACTTATTGAACAAGTTCCCGTGGCCGCACTTGTAGGTGTGATGTTTATGGTTTGTATCGGGACTTTTGAATGGACAAGTTTTAAGATCCTTCACCGTATCCCTAAAAGTGATGCCCTTATTCTCATATTAGTTTCTGTTCTCACTGTAGTTTTTGATCTTGCCGTAGCCGTAATTGCTGGTGTGATTTTAGCCTCATTGGTTTTTGCGTGGCAAAGTGCGATCCGCATTCGTGCTAGAAAATTTATAGACAACGACGGCGTAAAACATTATGAAATCTGGGGACCCTTGTTTTTTGCATCAGTGGCTCGCTTTTTAGAAAAATTTGATCCTTCTGGTGACCCAAAAGTAGTGGTTATTGATTTTAAAGAGTCTCGAATTGTGGATCATAGCGGAATTGAAGCTCTTCAAAAAATCACAGATAGATATCTGAAAGTAGAAAAAAAAGTCCGCCTCAAGCACTTGAGTGCGGATTGTCGCCGTCTTTTAGCCAACGCCGGCCCTATGATTGAGGTGAATGTAGACGAAGATCCTCACTATGGAGTCGTCACAGATAAGCTGGGCTAGAGGGTGTCTCGAATTCGACATATTTATTATTATTTCCACTGTCTAAAAAGTCTATTTTGGGCCCTCAAACTCTTGCCCTGTATTTTTTTCACTCCAAGCTATAAAGTTTGGAACCTGGATGAATGCCTGTTATTTCTAATACCAGTTTAACTAGTAGGGCGTATTCTAAACACTAAAGGCCAAATAACATGCAAAAGCTTATCCTTTTTTTTCTACTGCTGACAAATATCAATTTCTTTGCTTTTTCTGAAGAAACCCACCCCCTTGAGCTTCTAAGCACTGAACCTTTTGTCTATGAGTGGAGTTACCCCTCTTCAACAAATGAAACTCTATTTTTGGCAGCAAGTCTTCAAGAGGGAATACTGACCGCATCAGTCACTTCTTTCTGCCTAGAAAATACTGTTTGTTATCAAATTAACTTAGAGGATCAGACACTCAACCCAGTTGTAGATCCCGAACAGGCTCCTTCTTATAAATTTGAGTTTCGTACTCACGAACCTGGGATTATTGAAACTAAAAAGTTTAGCTTTAGACAATTAGAGGTCTCATTCAAGATTTACCCAGAAGCTGAAGAATCTACTTTTATTCTGAGTGTAGAGCTCTCTGAGGCAGAAAAACAAAAGTACATCGCATTTTTGTTAAATAAATTTTTATCTAAAGTAAATGCCGCCAATACATCGATAGTTCAGATGCTCAGTGGATTTAAGCTTTCACAATAGAGATTTAAAATGAAGAGCCCGGAGTTTTTAAAAACTCCAACTCTTCTTGAGTCGAAACGCGACCTAGAATCTCATTTCTGTGAGGATAACGCCCAAATTCTTCAATTATTTTTTTGTGTTTAATTTCAAATTCTAGAATGGCCTCTAAACCTGGCTGATCAAAAAGCTTCATCGCCTCTTCATGTATAATCAGGGACTCGCTATGCATATAAGGCATATACAAAAACTGTTTATACCTGGCCTCTAAACCTGAATCTTGTTTTTTTGAAACAGCCTCTTGGCTTAAAGCTAATGCCAGAGAATCAGCGGCAAAAGCTTGGGGCTGACCTCTAAACATATTTCGAGAAAATTGATCTAATACTATTATCTCAGCAAGGCTTCCCAAGGGTTTAACTCTCCACTGAAAAAGCTCTCCTGCAGAAGCCGCCCGATAGAGAGGAAGAAATTGTCTTGTGATCTTCTCATCAAGTTCTAAGTTTTTCTTATACCAGTCTTGAGGCTCAAGATCTTCAAACCAAAACTTGAGAATCTCACTGTAGTGTCTGATCATATTTTCCCCCAAGAAAGAACTGAACTTCTACGCTTTCTTTTTAGATTTTTTCTTCTTTTTATTCTTTGCTGAAGTCTTTTTTCCTTTCTTCTTCATTTTTTTAGTCTTTCCTTTGGCCTTAGAAGCTACTTTCTTTTTCTTCTTTTTAGACTTTTTTTCTACTTTAGAAG
>CALGWV010000092.1 GCA_937936325.1 uncultured Bdellovibrionales bacterium
TTCAAAGAAAATTCATACACAAACGAAAAACAGTAAAAATAAGATTTACTCAGTCCACGAACCCCAGGTGGACTGCATCTCAAAAGGAAAAAGTCATCAGCGTTATGAGTTTGGGAATAAAGTGAGTTTGGTGACCACCAATAAAAATAACTGGGCAATTGAAGTGAAAGCTTTTGCTGGGAATCCTTATGATGGAGCGACACTTAAAGAAGCCATAGCTCAGGCTGAGCAGTTTACGGGGGTTGAGATCGAAGAGATCTGTGTGGATCGAGGCTATCGAGGTAAGAAGTATCATCCTGAAGGGAAAAAGGTTCTCATCTCGGGGAGAAGAAAGTTAAGTCCTGCAAAAAAGAAGAGGCTTAAGAGGAGATCGAGCATTGAACCTGTGATCGAGCACTTGAAAAGCGATCATCGGATGAATTTGAACAGACTTTCAGGAAAAGATGGAGATGAGATTAACCCGATATTATCTGCAGCGGCGTTTAACCTTAAAAAGCTCATGAGAGCTTTTTTGGGCCTGGATATTTTCGCGTTATTAACACAATTTCGAATGAATTTGGACTTTGTGTTTTTTAGAGTACTTCAAAAAACATCATAGTTCAGGTTCGACTATCTAGGGCTTGACTGTAGGATCTGCCTCTAGGCTCTTCTGTGATATGTTTTTGTGTTGATGTTTATTTTATTTTTAGAGCCTTTGCTTTTAAGCTTTCGTAGAGTCCTCATTTTTCATATTCAATTCACCACACTTAAAGCAATAATTATCTTGTTCTTCTAAATCAGAAAAGCACTTAATGCAGGTGTGGGTGTTTTGGTGTTTGATGGCCATATTGAGCTCAGAAGAAACAATCCCTGTGGGCACAGCAATAATGGCGTAACCGATGAGCATCATAAATGAAGCAATGACTTTTCCAAAAGAAGTGGTGGGGATCACGTCTCCGTAACCCACGGTGGTCATGGTTACGATGGCCCAATACATACTTTTTGAGATGCTTTCAAAGCCATCAAATTCCCCTTCTATAATATGCATCAGACTTCCAATAATGAGCACCACTGAAACTACCACGCTAAAGAAGATACTTATTTTATATCTTGCGGCCCAAAGGGCATGGCCTAAAACTTGAGCGGCTTCGCTTAGGTGAAATAGCTTTAAAATTCTTGTGACTCTCAAAAGCCTAAGAATGCGAACGACCATCAAATAATGAGTTTGAGGTAAGAAGAAGCTAATATAGCTTGGAAGTATAGAGATCAGATCCACGATCCCGTAAAAGCTTGTGGCGTACTTCCACGGGTGTTTCGTGGTCCAAAGCCTAAGAAGATACTCGATAGTGAAAAAGAATGTGATGAGATATTCCAGGTATAAAAAAACAGTGTGATAGACCTGAGGAAAGGAGGGGTCGCTGTCAAAAATCACAACAACCACGCTAAACACAATGAGCCACAGCAATGCAATATCAAAACGCCGTCCCCAAAGGGTTTCAGCTTCAAATATAATGATATAGAGGTTTTGTCTCAGTCCAGGTTTGTCCGGACGGTCCATGAGGTTTTCAGTCGTGGTGATATTTTTTTTAAAATCAGAGTTGTCTTGCATGATTGATTTTATAATGAAGAGGTTTTCGACGTCTAGTCCGAAGTTATGTTTTTAGGCTGAGGCCCTCGACTTTAATAAAGGGATCCGCTATAAGTATCCACTAATATGTTTTGGATAGATACTTTAGACCAGCAGATCAGTGAGTTACAGCCACAATTCCTTTTTAAAGGTCTTGTGATCAGTCATTTTAAAAAAAAATCCATGCTTGATCTGGAAGCTTATGAGCTCTCAGTTTGCTTTAAGACTTTAGAGCAAGCCTTGTCTCGAGTTTATCCAGATTTAAGCTATATGGAGCTTTTTGCTTTATCTCAAGTTTTTGAAAATCTTAATCTAAAAGTTTTGTTTGAAAACTATAATTTTCATTGGAGTGAAACTAGTGCATGGATTTTTGAATGTTTAAATCAAGCCCCTCAGAATTTTTTAAAGTGGTGTATGCAAAAAAAGATGACTCAAAATAATTTAAGAGCCTTTCATTATTTAGACTTTAAAAATTCAGAAAAAATTCAAGAAATTTTTTTCAAACAAGCCTCTGTGTTTTCAGAAATGAATTTAACTAGACAAATCGGAGTCCAAGTGCTCGAGCATATCATCACTCAACTCTGCCTTGATGAAAATTATGAGTTTAATGCTTTGCCCAGTGAACCAGCTCAAAAATATATGAAACGTCTTTTGAAAACTACCGCTCAAGTGACTGAGTGCTAACATATGTTTTCTCTGATTTTTCGATATACTGGGCACACTTAGGTTTTCCCTTTTTCTGTGGAAGAGATTTTTTAGTTAAATTTGATACGTGAGCCTGAAAGACTAGCCATAGCTATTTTGAAGGCGATCAAATTAAATTTAACAAAAATGCGCTCCACAGAAACAGGGAAAACCTAAGTATGTTCAGTATACCCATAGGGAGTCCTTTGTTATGAAGTTAAAAGACCAAATTCAAAGAGTTTTTATTCACCCAGATTCTCAGGGCTCCAGGCTTGAGGGCCGTGCTTTAAACTTCTTCTCCAAAGATATTATTTCCTATGCCGCTGAACCTCCTTTACCAAAAGGTCGGCTGAGCTCGGATGAGTTTGATTATAGTAAACGAACTTTGTTTATAAAACCTTTTAAGGGAAAATTTTTTAAACGCTGTCCAGGGGGGAACTCCAAGCTGGCCTGTTGCAATTACTTTGTGCTCAACCTGGGGCAGCAGTGCAACTTTAACTGTAGTTATTGTTATTTACAGAGTTTCTTGAACACAGGCAGTTTGATTTTATACTCTAATCTAGAAGACGCCTTTCGTGAGTTAGAAAGTTGGATGACTGAGCATCCTAATTTGGGCTTTAGGGTTGGAACTGGAGAAGTGGTTGATAGTTTGAGTATGGATGAGCTGACGGGGTTTTCTGTAGAGCTCATTCGGTTCTTTAAAAAGTATCCTAACTTGAATTTGGAGTTTAAAACTAAATCGGATCAGGTGGATTTATTTTTAGATGAACCTCATGGCTCTAATGTTACGGTGAGTTGGTCCATAAACCCACAGGCAATTATTGAAAAAGAAGAGCACGGCACCGCAAGCTTAGACAAAAGGTTAAGTGCGGCTAGAAAATGTAAAGATAAGAATTTTAAAGTGGGCTTTCACATAGATCCCATGATTTGGACACCAGACTGGAAAGATCAGTACCGAGAACTCGTGTCTCAGATTTCAAAATACTTTGAGCCTAAAGATGTGCCTTATATGAGTGTGGGGAGTCTCAGATTTCAACCAGAGCAGCGCCATATGATGAAAGAGCGTTTTCCTATGAAGTCTTTAGTGAACACGAAAGAAATGTCACCAGGCCCAGACGGAAAGCTCAGATATGCAAAAGAACTGAGGCAAGAAATGTATCAGTTTTTAATTCGTGAGTTTAAGGGGCAAAACTCGGCTTGGAATATTTTTATGTGTATGGAGGCCCATGACACTTGGCTTGCGGCTTATGAGAAAACACCAAGAAAGGTGAAAGGCCTAGAGGATCTGTTTTCGCCACGTCCTTCAATTTGAAATAGCATTTAAAAATAGACTGAATCTTAAAAATAAAATTCAGTCTTGAGTTTTGATTTAGCCTTAAGCTAAGAAGTCATGTGAACGAACAGTTTTTCTGTTGTTCGCTTCAGCTCTTGCTGCTGCTTGTCCAATCAACCAATAAATTTGTTGATTTAATCCATCAAGAGCGTCTCCAGCCATGTTTAAATCGTATTCTTTGATCACAGATTTAACTTTGCTGGCTACATATAAAGCTTCCATAGTTTTCGCTTTTTTAGTAGTTTTCTTAGCCGTTGATTTCTTCTTCGTAGCGGCTTTCTTTTTTGCTTTGCGAGCCATTATTATCTCCTTTGTAACAGTTTGGCTTTTGTAAAAACTCATTCTAAATTTAGGCTTATTTAAAACCTAAGTTCAAGATGGTCTTTAAGTATTAAATACTCTATGCATAGAATTGCCCCAAGTTGAAAGATTCTGCAACACCTAACCTGAGCTAGGTCTTGTTTTATCACTTTCTCTCAATGAGAAAAACTTTCATTACAACCTGAAATAAACAAAAACTGTTTACACTCAGTTCCTTCACTTGAGCCTATTTATTAGGGGCTGTTAAACATTCATTTGTACAAACGAGAAAAGCAGGTCACTAGAAAGTAGAGTGCGCACAGGGAAAAGTAAGTGAAGGCTTAGTCGTGACTAAGTCGAGCTTAGTTTTGCCAGCGCTCACTCAAGTTTCGACTTGAGATGCTTTTCGCAGTGGACATGTGGATGTTCAGCAGCCCCTAGCCTTTAGAAGCCTCTCACAATCTGTATTCACAATTTTACAGTTACTATAAAAAAATCGTTCAATAAGTGATTAAATCTGAAGGCAGAAAGAACAATGCCTTAAAATAATTGAAATGAAAACCCTAAATCAAAAATAAAACACTGTGTTGAAATTTAGTGTTTACATTGTTTTGTCGTGTAAAATGAGGAATGCAGCTATGTCCTTATTTTAAAATAGCAGCAGTGATAGAGTAGTAATATGGCAAAACCACAAATCTGTTTCCTATTCTTAACGTTTTTTTCAAGCCTGAACCTGCCGGCAGCCTCTTATAAAAAATTCTTTGAAGCCATGACCTACCCAAACTCCCAGTGGACAGCCGAGGATTTTGGGAAAAAGCCTTCGGCTAAAGATCAAAAATTACTTTCAAAATGGGCCCCAGAGTTTTGGATCTCTAAAAAATCCTGTGGCCCTATGGACTTTTATCAGCAATTTGTTCCAAAGCTTCAAACTGATCGAAAGGGAAAGGCCGTTGTCACAAAGGCTTTTCTCAAAGAGTTTGAAAGGGATTTGACTTTAAAATGGAAGCTTAAAGATCCTCCGGACTGTTTGGAGAGTGCAAATCCTCCCTTGTACTCCCAAGTCTTCAGTGAAAAATGGACTGTCAGCGGTAAAAGTTACGATCTAAAAGTTTTAAAATACAGTTTTAGTTTTTATAAAAGTGGTTTGCCTGAGTATTTTGGACCTTTAAGCTCAGCACTGAGTTTGTTTGTGGACACTACTCTCTGGCACTACTTAGATCTTCATGGGGCCACTTTTGTTTTACTCGTGGGGGGTAAGCCTGTTTCTCTGGTTTTAGCTCAACACAACCACTTTAGAAGCTATGTCATAGGGCTTGATGTTTCTGCTCCAAGTTCCACAAAAATTTGTTTTTCAAATTATTCGAACGAACCCTACCTCTGTGATAAACTCCCTAAGAGCCTTAAGCTTCCTACGGCGGCAAATATGAAGTCGATGGAGTGGATTGTGTCAGAACGCTCTAGCCCAACAATTCCAGCTTGGGATGGTTTTGCCTCAGTGCAAGAGCGTCAGAAGATCAACTATAAACTTAATTTTTTAACCACAAGGGATCCCATCATCACAAGTTGGAATAGGCTGGGGCCAGGTTTAAAAATATTGGGATTATTCCCAAGCTTTTACCGGAAGGCTCCGCCAGGTATGGCGATCTTTAACACACCGGCTTTAAAAGAGCTTCATAAAACTGCTGAGTATTTTTATTTTGACCCAAAAAATAAAAAGCTCTTTCAAGCCCACGCACAAGGCTTTAAAGATTTTATGAACCCTGATATTGATGAAGTTCTGAAGCAAAACTCCAAGCGGATGCACAAAAATCTTGTAAAATCTCATCCCGATATTTTTAACTAATTGAAATATTTTCTCATTTTTATGAAACTGATTGTCTTGAGACCTAGCGAAAGGTCTCAAATCCTTTATGTGCCACTGCTTTAGAGCTTGGTTTTTTTTGTTTTTCTGACACACTGGGAATGTTGAAAAAACAGACTTATTTGGGAGGTCTTTTGGAAATTATTAACCAGCTTATGCAGACTTTAAATCCTTATTGTGGATATATTTTGCCTTTAGGAATTATTGTTATTCTTGCTTTAGGTTATCTTGGCGCGCCTTTAATTTTATGGGTCTTAGCTTTGGGCCTAATGTTAT
>CALGWV010000093.1 GCA_937936325.1 uncultured Bdellovibrionales bacterium
GATACTTTATATTCTCAGGTGTCAGTGATAATTTTGATGAAACAAAAAAGCATAAAGATCTCCAGGATCTTATTTACTACTATATGACCCAGATCCGCGGATAATCGGCGGTAAAAACCCATGAAACGTCCTCCCCCAGCGGCGGGCTCAAAATGTTCTCTTTCACCGTACAGGTGAGTACGATTCAAGAGAAAATTTCTGCGCTAGACACTGCTGAAGCACGTTTGATGGGTTTTTCCTCGCCGCTTATCCGCGGATCTGGGTATATGACTGAGTCCTTACCATTTAAAACCAATTACTCAGGAACAAGCCTTTTCTTAGTCACTCCGATTGAAAAATCAGATAATTGCAGAACACATAAAATGCATGACGTATCTGTTTACGAACAGGTTCCAAAAAGCAAATAACAGCTTCTGGTTTAATTGAGTTGAACTTGATCTAGAGTCACTAGTCATAAAGTGATTTCGACTTGATACTTGGATGTTATGGCTTCAATTGAAAGTGTTTTAGAATCTAAGTTTGAACTCAAAGAGTTTCGTCGTGGTCAAAAAGCAGTGATTGAATCCCTGCTTTCTGGAAATGACGTTCTCACACTCATGCCCACAGGTGGGGGCAAGTCTCTTTGCTATCAGCTCCCGGCGCTAGTTAAAAAAGGGGTGACTCTTGTGGTCTCCCCTCTCATCTCTTTAATGAACGATCAGGTGAGTGCGCTTAAAGCCAAAGGGCTGCCGGCAGGGTGTATTCACTCTGGTCTATCCGTGGCTGAAAAAAAAGAAGTCTTTCAAAACTTAAAATCTTCAGATCATTTTTTGCTTTACCTGTCACCTGAGCGCATCCAAAAGCCAGAGTTTTTAACCTGGTTTCAAAATCAAGACATGGCCTTTGTGGCAATCGATGAGGCTCATTGTGTTTCTCAGTGGGGGCATGATTTTCGGGAAGAGTATTCACAGCTGAGCATTCTCAAAGAGCTCCGCCCAGATGTTCCCTTCATTGCACTCACCGCAACAGCCACTCCCCTAGTTAAAAATGATATTGCTAAACAGCTCACCTTAAAAAAACCCGACGAGCATGTTTATGGATTTTATCGCCCCAACCTTTATTACCAAGTCGAACACCCCGAAAGTGATTACAAAAAAGAGCAAATGCTTTTTCAGGCCATTGAGCAAACCCCTAAAGGGCGCATCATTATTTATTGCGGGACACGCAAACAGACCGAGCAGTGGGCTAGAGATTTAAAAGCTCAGTTTTCCCAGGTGGGTTTTTACCACGCTGGACTCTCAACAGAAAAAAGAGAAAAAGCAGAAAATGATTTTGCCTCAGGCAAACTGCGCATCCTTGCGGCCACAAATGCTTTTGGTATGGGTATCGACCAACCTGACGTAAGACTTGTGATCCACGCTCAAATGCCAGGCAACATTGAGTCTTACTATCAGGAGATGGGCCGTGCCGGTCGTGATGGTGATCCTTCTACCTGTCTTTTGTTATTTTCAAAAAAAGATAAAGGCCTGCAATCTTTTTTTATCACAAAGTCCGAGGCCCCGGACCGTATTAAGAGTTTGAGATGGTCTGCACTGAATGCCCTGCTCAATTATATTGAAGGGTCCGAATGCCGACATGGCGATATCCTCACCTACTTTAATGATTCACAACGATTAGATAGCTGTGGTCACTGTGATAGCTGTGCTACAGACTCAGAACAAAAAATTCAATTTTATTTTAATAACGTTGCCCCACCCAAGACCCAGTTGCGCAGAGCTAAAAAACCAAAGTATGAGGACGACATCGCCGAAGAGCACTGGCCTCTTATTAAAGAAATCAAGCAATGGCGTAAAGAGTATGCCAAGTCCCAAGATATGCCAGCGTTCATGATCTTTAGTGATAAGACCCTAAGAGACCTTGTCTCAAAATCCCCACAAAGTTTAGATGAACTCAGTGGGGTCTATGGTTTTGGTGAAAAAAAGATCGAACTTTTCGGTAATGAGGTGCTTAATTTTTTCTAGGACTCTAATCTACTTAAAGTACATTTTTCCAATCGTGTCATGCTAGAACTTATTTTGGATTTTTTTCTATTTTCTTAATTCGTTCAAAAAAGCTAAGAGATATTTTAGTGCTTAGAAAATTCAGTCATCCAAGTTTTTAACTCAGCCCAAAGATCTTTTTTTAGTTCAGGCTGGGCTAATAAATCCATCACAGAGTGAGTCCATAAAACTTTTTGTTCATTTAACATTACAGTCTGATTGAGTTTTAAATTTTGCCATGGAGTGCCTACTAACCCCATCACCAGACAATGAGTTAAAGCTTTTGGGGTTTCGTTCATCTGATCTACTACAAATGCGTGATCCCACTTTATGGCCTTTCTTAAGTTCTCTATAAGTGTAAAAGCCTCAGGACTGGCATCGATTTTTTCAATGAAGAAATAGTTTTTACAAATTTTAGGAGCTTGTCCCAAAAGCTTAAGGGGTGTTGTGGTTTTTGATGCAAGAACTTTAGAAGCATCAGCTGCTTCAAGTCTTGGTTCATGGTTTTTTAAAGACGAAGTAGACTCTTTTTTTAGAATAAGGTGGTTGAGGCCGAGGTTTTCATAAACAGACATATCTTTTATTAAAGTCCAAATCCCTAGAATGTTCTAGGGCTGCGGCTTCATTTATACATTTTAGATTTTTTCAAATTTTGATTTTCTTTCAAAAGGGGCATACTTGCCCTTTCTTAAAATTGTCACATCTTTTTTATGCTTTTTCTTCCAATGCTTATGAGCATGTCCTGGACGTGAAAGAGTAAGCTTAGTCTTCCCTCTGAGAATCCTGACCGGTTTTTTGTAGGCATGATGCCCATGATGTGATCTATGTATAACTACAGGTCTTTTATGAAAGTAAGGGCGATGGCTTACGACTCTAGGTCTGTGTCTATAAATATATGGACGTCTGATATTGTGCGCATGGGGACGACACCAGTAATGAATCCGGGTTTGTGAACCGATTTCAAACGAGCTATGTCTTAATTCAGCAAATCTGTCGTATTTAGAGCAATGCTGATCCGCCATCACATTCAAACGACTCCACACGGGAGTGGATCCATGAACTCTAATAGATAAGCCAGATCGGCTCTGTAAATAAACCTCAGGTTGTAAATTGATGCTGGCATGACCATATCCTGTGTGGCTATAGGCTGTGCCTGCACATGCAGATAAATAAGTCAGGGCGATAAAACATAAAAGATTTTTCATAGATAGGGTCTCCTGTTTATATGTCTTTGTGACTATAGAAACCCCAGGCCTTAAGAAAAGTTTCTATCCCTTTCAAATTGAGGCAGTCTGGCTCTCTATTGTCATTCAGGAGGGTTTGAGGCTATCTGTGTGGAGGGAAAAGGGAACATATATATCACAGCAGGGGAGATATTTTTGAGATTCAAGGCCGCAGCCCTATTTAAAGTAGAAAATAGATCTATGTGGACAAAAAAAAGCAGAGGGCCTTCTAGTTGGACCTCTGCTTAATATTGACATCTTCTTCTCTAAACAAAGCAGTTCCAAACTGAAACTCCCATCAGCACCAGTTGGGCTTTAATTCCATCAAATTGCCACCTGAGATTAGGACATGAATGCGGACTAGGTTGGGCCGGCCTTGACCTAGATTTAACTCCATAAAATACTTAATAGATGTCCATAAAAGTCCTTTTAGCTGATGATAGCCCTACCATTAAAAAAGTCTTCGAACTCTCCCTAAAAGACTACGAACCTGAGATTCTGATCGTCAGTGAGGGGGACGAAATTCTTGCGGAAGCACTAGATTTCAGACCTGACATCTTCTTTATCGATGTCCTACTCTCAAAAGGAAATGGCTATAGCGCTTCAAAAAAGCTCAAAAAAACCTCAGAATTTGGCCCTGTTCCTGTTGTTTTATTAAAGTCTCAGTTTATGGAGCAAAACCAAGATCAGTTTGAGGACTCCATGGCGGATCTCATCTTAGAAAAGCCCTTTGATGTGGAAGACCTCAGACAAATTCTAAGAGATCATGTACCAGAGGCTCAAACAAATCTATTAGGCTCTGAAGTGAGCTTCCCTGAATCTGTATCAAGAAGACTCACCCCGACGGAGTCCTTATTATTAGGAGCTGATTTTAAAGAAAATCCGCCCGCTGCTATGTCTCAGAATTTAGCTCCGAATCCAACTCCATCCACATCTATGGACATACTCAGCCATGAAACCTCTTTAGATTCTGGGCTTCCCCCTGATCTAAACCCAGATTTAGAATTATTAGATTTAAATACGTCCACTTCGAATAATATTGAAATCTCAGAGGATTTACTCGACAGTTTTGAAAATCCTAGGCCGGCTCACAGGCCTCAAGAGCAAAAATCATCCAGTGAATCAGAAGTCCTGGATCAAAACTTAGATGAGTGGGACTCTGAACTCGACGAGCTTTCAGAGTTTCGCATTGAAAACATTGACCCTAATGAAGAGCCCCCCTTGCCAATGGATTTAAACCTCAGTGAACTAGAGTCAGAACAAGTGCTTGATCCTAATTTAACGGAGTTCGAAGATTTTAGCCTCGAAGCCACAACTGATATCGACTCTGCCTTGCTTCAGGATAACCAAAAAAATGTTTCCAATACTGATATAGAAACTCTAGATGAAATTTCTTTTACAGCCAATATAGAAAATGTAGATTTAAAACCTGAAACTACAGATTTTCAAATGCTAGAGGACTCACAAGATAGTGAACCCCTAGACTCCCCGGCCCCTACCACATTACAAATAGATGATTTAAATCAAGATGATATTGCAGATATCACACATCCCATTTTTGAAAAACTCTCCACTGATGAGCTCAGACTCTTGATTCGCAAAGAGTGTCACAGCGTGATTGAAAAAGCCGTGTATGAGCTTGTTCCTGAAATTTCAAAAACTCTCATCACAAAAGAACTCAAGCGTTTACTTGCAGAAGATAACTAAGAATTGATGGATAGCTTAATCTTAAACGCCAAAGATCTTCTTGAAAAAGCCCTCCAAGAAGATGCTCCCAAAGGAGATCTCACTGTTTTGAGCTTGGACTATCCTGAGCTTAAAACTAGCGCTCGAATCATAGCTAAACAAAACTTGTTTTTCTCTGGCTCTGAGTTTATTGAAGCCATGGAAGAGCTTTCAGAATCCCTAGAGTGTGAGCTCTATTTCAAAAATGGCGACAAAATACTCAAAGGTCAAAGCCTAGTGATGATTTCAGGGCTCTGGTCAGAAATTTTACTTTTTGAACGCTCTGTCTTGAATCTCTTAGGCCATCTTTGTGGGGTAGCCACTAAAACAGCCGCTTTTGTAAAAGAAACTGAAGGCACACACTGTAAAATTTTAGACACTCGTAAGACTTTCCCATTCTTAAGGACTTGGGATAAAAGAGCCGTTAAACATGGTGGTGGCATGAACCACCGCATGGGGCTTTCAGATGCTGTGATGATCAAAGAAAATCATTGGATCAGACAAAATTCCATTGTAGAAAGTATCCAAAAAATTCGAAATAACACGACCGCTCATATCACCGTAGAGGTTGAAACCATAGATCAGCTCAAAATGGTTTTGGACACCTCAGCGGATCGTATTTTGCTCGACAATATGCCCAATGAGCTACTTAAAGAAGCTGTGAGGATCACAAAAAATCAAAAAAAACTTGAGGCCAGCGGCAATATGACACTCGAGCGAATTAGCTCTGTTTCTAAAACAGGTGTGGACTTTATTAGTGTCGGGGCGCTCACCCACTCGGCCCCACAGGCTGACCTTTCCTTACTGATATCAAACTGAACTTAATTTATGGAGGTGGATATGGAAGAAGCTCATTCCCAACAAATAGGACTGCTTACAAAAGAATGGGCTGAAGACAACAACTATGCCCACTCTTACCTAAAAACGACAACCAGCACCAATGACGAACTCAAAAAAAAGCGCCCTCCCGAAATAAATAAAAAATATTTACTCATTACTGATAATCAAACATCCGGCCGAGGTCGAGGCACAAATACTTGGACCTCACCTCCTGCCGGCCATGGACTCTTAAGCACCTGGTCTTTTTGGACAGACACCTGCCCCCAGCCTATTAGCTCACCTTTGTTTGGCTGGGCGGTTTATAAAGCACTCATGGATGTTTTTGATTTAAACTTAAGCCTTAAAGCTCCTAATGATATTTATCTTGATGATAAAAAAGTGGGTGGTCTTCTGGTAGAGAGTTTCAACCAAGGTGGGAAGTATCTGCTTCTTGTGGGGCTAGGACTCAACATCACGGCCCACCCCGAAGGACTTGAAACAAGCAGCTCTTTGTTTGAAAACCTAGATACCGAGTTTCAAGTGAACAGATGGTTTGATTTCTTATCCCACCTCACAGTAAGCATGGACCAGGCGAAAAACGCCGGCCTAGAAAATCAACTCTCAGAATATTTTTGCGAAGAGATCCTAAAAGCTCTTAAAAGATTCCCAGGTAACAAAATCACTGAAGTCTTACCTGATGGCTCTTTGGTTTTAGATAGTGGAGCCACAAAACTTTGGAGCGATCTTTAAGGCAGAGTTATACTGGGCACACTTAGGTTTTTCCTTTTTCTGTGGAAGTGATTTTTTAGTTAAATTTGATACGTGAGCCTGAAAGACTAGCCATAGCTATTTTGAAGGCGATCAAATTAAATTTAACAAAAAAGCGCTCCACAGAAACAGGGAAAACCTAAGTATGTTCAGTA
>CALGWV010000094.1 GCA_937936325.1 uncultured Bdellovibrionales bacterium
CCTATTTCTGAGGAGCGCTTTTTGATCAAATTTAATTTGATCACCTTCAAATGTGCTCGGGCAAGTATTTCAGGCTCTCGCATCAAATTTGATTCAAAAATCACTTCCTCAGAAATAGGGAGAACCTAAGTGCGCTCAGTATAAAGACGTATCATCAAAGCCTTCCCCCTTCAAATAAAATGCCTATTCTATGGAGTTTTTAGAGGATTCTGCTCATTTTTGACGTAAGACTCTTACTAAATTGGAGTTTGTCAAAATAAATCTGAATTTTTATTCGAAGCGAGATGTTTTTTACTTCAACTTGATGAAAATTCATCAGAGCTTAACAATGAAGTGATCCGCTTTATAATCCAGATTGAAAGCGACTAGGAGCAACGATTATGTCTCAAGTAGACCCTCATCATCATCATTTAAATTCGAGTCCCTTTTTTGCGAGCACAATTCAACAAATTGAAGATACTGGTAAGTTAGTCAATATTAACTCTTCAATTTTAGAAATACTCAAACAACCCCGTCGTATCATCACGGTGAGCTTCCCTGTAAAGATGGATAATGGGGAGAGCCTGGTATTCACAGGTTACCGAGTTCAACACAACCAGTGTCTCGGTCCGTTTAAAGGGGGCTTAAGGTTTCACCCTTCTGTTTATATGGGTGAAGTGGCAGCACTTGCCACGTTGATGACGATGAAGAACTCCCTGCTTAATTTACCTCTGGGCGGTGCCAAAGGGGGCGTGGCAGTAGACCCAAATCTTTTAACTGAATCAGAAAAAGAAAAACTCACCAGAAGATTCACACGTGAAATGGCTCCCTTTATTGGACATGACAAGGATATCCCAGCACCTGATGTGGGCACTGACAGCCAAACCATGGCTTGGATGATGGACACATACTCTCTAGATTATGGTTTTTCACAAACAGGTGTTGTGACAGGTAAGCCTGTTGAAGTCGGAGGATCCAAAGGACGAGATGCTGCCACGGGTTTAGGTGTGGTCTTTATTATGGACAAGGTTTTAGAGGCAACGGGAAGAAGCATCAACTCTGCCTCCGTAGCCATCCAAGGTTTTGGAAAGGTAGGCATGCACGCTGCACTTGAAGCCTATAAATTAGGAGCAAAGGTTATTGCCGTCAGTGATGTTTCTGGAGCTATTTTTAATGGCGATGGATTAAATATCCCTGAAGTGATTGCCTATAATAAAGTAAACAAAAGCCTTAAGTCTTACCCTGAAGCAGAAGCCATCAATAATGAAGAGTTGCTCTCGTTAGATGTTGATCTTTTAGCCCCATGTGCTTTAGAGGGTGTTATTAATATGGATAACGTCAATGACATTAAAGCCAAAGTCATTGTTGAAGGTGCCAATGGCCCCGTCACCCATGATGCTGACTTGGTATTACATGAAAGAGGCGTGATTATTGTCCCTGATATTTTAGCAAATGGTGGTGGTGTGGTCGTCTCCTACTTTGAATGGGTTCAAGATATTGTTTGGCTTTTTTGGGCTGAAGATGAAGTCCGGACGAAGCTCAAAGCCATTATGGATCAATGCTTTGATAAAGTCTGGGAAACCTCCCAAAAAAATAACCAGAGCCTCAGAACTTCGGCCATGGCCAATGCCTTGTTAAGACTCGAAAAAGCAATGACTTTAAGAGGTCAAGCCTCTTAGGAAAAATTTTATGAAATCCAACTTTAGACCCTGGCTTTGGCTGCCCCCAAAAATGGCCCATGACTTTGCTCCTTATGGTCTCAAGTTTTGGTCTTTATTTTCCAAAAAGGCTCAGTTTAGCTCAAAACTGACAGTCAGCTGGAAGGGCTATCAGTTCAAACATCCTTTGGGCATTGCCGGTGGAGTGGACAAACAGGGAAAACAGGTTCTGGCTTGGCAAAAACTAGGGGCGGCTTTTGTTGAAGTGGGCACCATCACACCTGAACCTCAAACTCCCAATCCTGGCACTATTATCTTAAGAGAGTCTTCTTCTGAAAGTCTTTGGAACTGCATGGGGTTTCCAAATGATGGATCTCAAAAAGTTAAAAAAAGACTTCTTAAAATTCAAAAAAAAATACACATCCCTATTTTTTTAAATATTGGTAAAAACCGCAATACACCCAATGAAGCCGCCCATGAAGACTACCTCAAAGGACTCGAAAGCTTCAAAGACATCACGTCCATTTTTGTTTTAAATATTAGCAGCCCCAATACGAAAAACCTAAGAGAACTCTTGGAATTTGAAAATTTAAAAAAATTTTTATCTCCTCTTCAAGAATACAAAGATAAGCACAAGCTCCAGTTCCTCTTAAAACTCAGCCCTGACATGGCTTTAAACTCATTAGATTCATTGGTTATAGCGGCTGAGGATTTGGGAGTCGATGGCTGGGTTTTAACAAACACCACTAGCACTCGCCCAGGTGGAGCCCACTCCTTTCCGAAAGATCGCGGTGGGGTATCCGGGCAAAGCCTCAAGCCCCTTTCGGTAAAATTTTTAAAAGAGTTTCACCAAGTTTGCTTAAAATACCCAAAAAAAGATCGATTAGTGATCTCAGCAGGAGGAGTGGCAGAGCTTTCAGATTGGAAAGAACGCGCCGCCTCTGGAGCTCATCTAGCACAAGTCTATTCTGCTTTGATCTTTAAAGGCCCCTCATTTTTTAAAAAATTTTATTAAACACAAAAAAGTCGCCAAGTCACTCCTTCTAGGGAGGGCGTGGGTTTAAGACTTTTTTTTACTCCAGAAGTTCCTAAAATTTCAACAGCTCTCTCTATGAGAGCAAGGCCCCCTAAATTTCTCACAGATCTCTATGACACTCGCTGAGAAATCATTTATCCTCAAGTCTATGGAAAAAAAACGTCGACAATACTGGATTCCTGTCGTAACAGGCTTGATCCAAAGAGCAGATGAAGTCCTCTTAGGTTTAAGGCCTCAAGGACATAATCTGGCTGGATTTTGGGAGTTCCCCGGCGGGAAAATGGAGCCCAAGGAAACCCCCCAAGAAGCCTTAAAACGCGAGCTCCACGAAGAGTTGGGAATCACCGCTGATATTGGCCCTGTATGCCTGACAGCCACCCATGATTATGGCGACACAGGAATTTTGCTTCTTTTTTTCAAAGTCTCTTATTGGCAGGGCGAGCCAAAAACAGTCCATCATACTGAACTTAAATGGACACGTGTCGATGACCTACATAAAGAGACACTGCCAGAAGCCAATAAAAAGTCTTTACCTCAACTCTTAAAAATTTTAAAATCATAATGAAAAAAACAACTCCTGAATCTTTGAATATTTGCATTGTGATGCAAAAATATGAATTCCACAGCCTGCAAAACAGAACTACAAATATCTGGGCTGTGGCTGACAAATTAAGTCAAAGTGGTCACTCTATCACTTTGATAGGCTGGCAACTGGACTCTCATCAGGAAAAACCTCAGCTTGATCTAGACTCTAAAGGCAACTCCTCGACAAGTCGGTACGGAGGTTTCTTCCCAGGGGAAGGAGTTAAAGTTATTTCTCTTGGGCATGAGAACCGAAAAAATATCAAAAACTTTGCCAGACTTTGTTCCAAAAATATTTTGAGTCTGCATAAACAAAACCCCTTTGACATTGTCCACAGCATGGATACGTTTTTACCTGAAATCGCTAAATATCGAAAAAAACTTGGCTTGAGCTTTAGCCTCGGAGTAGAGGTCACCACAATGTCCACTATGTTTTCTAAGTTGGCTTTTAGTGAGAACAATCTCACAGATATGTTTAAAATCACTTTGCTTTTTCCATATTGGTTTTTCAAAGGCTACTTTACTCACGATAGAAAGATTCTTAAAAATGCAGATGGAATATTTACGACTACACCTCGACAGTCCACAACCCTAGATAGGTACTACCTCTACCCACAGCTTAAAACCTATGAAATTCCTTTAAGTACAAGCTTGCACATCACAGATGAAACCCAGCAGGCATCCGATGTTTTATCCGGTTTAAATTTGAGCTCCAATGAGCAGATCATAATGACTAAAACTAAAATGTTGGACTATAGGGAAATGAATTATGTCTTGGAGGCTTTTCAAAAGATAGCTTACCGTAAACCAAAAGCTCACCTCATTGTGTTAGGACATGGTCCCCAATTTAAAAAAATAGAAAAAATTATGATCGACCTAGCCTTAGTGGGGCGAGTGCACTTTGTGGGACATATTTACTCCAAAGATATTCCTAAATATATTTCAGCATCAAAGGTTTTTATTAATATCGGAGCTCAGACATCCGGGTTTGGCTTTAGCCTTCTAGAGGCTATGTCCCAAAAAAAATCCGTCATTGGATCTGAACTCTCACCAGTGGCCAGTCTCATTAAAAATGAGCACGATGGCTATTTGATACGACCTGCCGATACAGAAAGCCTTGCACACAAAGTCATACAGCTTTTAGAAGACCCTGAACTTAGAACCCAACTCGGTGAGCAAGCTCATCACAAAATCACCCATGCTTTTGACCTAGATAAAATGGCTGAGAAGACACTCCTTGCTTTTAGACATATACTCAAACACACGGCCTAAAGAATCTTTTAAAAATTTGGCTCAATTATTTTGTGATTTTTATCATTTTGAGGGACAATAAAAAAATATGACAAAATCAGAACTCATAGAACATATTTCAGAAAACGAAAAAATATCTAAAGTCAGAGTTGAAGCTGGTGTGAATGCCATCTTTGAATCTATGGCTTTTGCTTTAATAAAAAACAAACGCATAGAGGTCAGAGGCTTTGGGACATTTACCAACCGACAGCGAGATTCGAGAGTTGGCCGGAACCCGAAAACAGGGGAGCCTGTTCAAATCCCTTCTAAAAAAGTTCCCTTTTTTAAAGCCGGAAAAATTCTAAAAGAATTCTTAAATCAATAATTTATTTTAATTAAATTCACTGGAGGAATCATGATACAAGCCTTAAACAGATCCATTTTACTCGTTTACTACAAAGAAGCTTTTATTAACTTCATACAACCTGTACTTGAAGAAAATGAAACTCTCGAGGACCTCAATGAGTCCCCAATGGCTTTTACTGCTATAATTGACACAGATCACACTCCAGAATCTGGCATTCCTGAACTTTCAGAACTCGAAAAAGCCACGATTATGGAGGTCGCCTGTAAAGATTGGATGGGTGAAAATCATACGTTTCGTATTCCCTCTACAGCTGAGTTTAATACTTGGTTTGAAGTGGATTTAATGGAAGATGTCTACGATCTCAATCCTGAGTTTGAAATCTATGCTCAAGATGATGAAGACCTTGATGAAATGGCGTCTAGCTTAGAAATGAGTCTGTAGTCCTCTTAAACTCATCTACTTTAGGTTTGATGATGTTACTTCTTAGGACAGGGCTTAACCAAGCCCTGTCTGCAAACCTCAATATTTTCTATTAAATATCAATAACTTCCAAATCGTAGCCTAATTTTTTTGTTTCAGATTCCAGATTTTTAACCTTACTTTTATCTCCGTAAGCAAAAAAGTAAAAAGATTCTGGGCTTATAGTCGAGCTGAAATACTCATTGAGTTCTGCCGGGGTAATCTTGTCTATTTTACTTAAAAAAGTATCTAAATAGTTTTTTGGCATATCATAACGCCGTATAAAATTTAAATATCTAGCCAATCCCTCTGGTGTCTCTGTACGCAAAGGAAAAGTACCTTTAGTGTATGCTTTGGCAAATTGAATCTCTTCCATGTTTAAGCCAGACTCCAGATCCTCTTTAAAAATTTCATGGGTTCGTGAGATTAATTCCATTACTTTTTCATGACGGGTCCCAGATGATGCAAAAAACTTTCCGCCTAACAAGTTTGTACTAAAATAGGCATCTATACCATAAGCCAGCCCATGTTTGACCCGTATTTCTTTCATAAGTGGACTCAAAAAACTCATAGTGTAAATTGTTGTAATCAGTTTTTGTTTATAATGAGAG
The DNA here is from genome assembly GCA_937936325.1 of uncultured Bdellovibrionales bacterium. GTDB lineage: Bacteria > Bdellovibrionota > Bdellovibrionia > Bdellovibrionales > UBA1609 > CALGWV01. Next base: position 5,923 of record CALGWV010000094.1, read on the forward strand.
GCTGGATCAAAAGAAGGGCTGGGGTGTGCCATTCTCACTTCGACCTGCTTGAGACCACTATTATGAAAAAATACCAGCTTAGGTTGAGTTAAGACCTTCAAGCTTTGAGGTGGAACCTGACTTATTGCTTCCTTGGCACCTAGGTTAACACCAGCAAAAGTCTTTTTCACTTTTTCCAAAAAAAGTGAATTAAATTTTCCCATAATATAGAGGTTCATAATCTGGGGTTGAACTATTTTTAAATATTGAGCCTTTATATCTGACAAACTTATTTTATCTAAACTTTCTAGAGTTCCGGTAGATCTTCTTCCCATTTTTTGAGTTTTATAAAGATAGTCATTCACTAATAGTCCAATTTGAGCCGAAGCACTGGAAGCTCGATTGGCAATATTAGTTTTTTCCTGAGAGACTAAAAATTTAAGATTCTCTTCTTTAAACTTAGGCTGAAATACAACCTCCCTCAAAAGAGCCAGCAGCTCATCCTGGTTTTCTGAAAGTCCCTCAATATCAAACTTCACACTCTGAGAGTCTACAGAAGTCTGTAATTCAGCCCCCAATACTTCAAGCTCAGTGGAGAGCTCTTTTGGAGTCTTTACATTTGTGCTTCGAACCAACATTTGCGCCATGATATGAGTTAAGCCCTCAAGCCCATCAGGATCTTGCAAATGTCCTGCATCTAAATTTAAAGACAGTGCTACCAAAGGTATCTCATTAGAAACTACAGTATAAACATTCATCCCGTTAGAATAAGAAAGTTTTTTGTTTGTACTGACACAAGATATGAGCTGACTAAATATAATAAGAATAAATAAATTTTTAAACATTATTTCCCACTCCCTAAGACTACAGTTTGTCTTTGATCAAAACGAATATATTTTTTTGAGTAGAGCTTCATTTCAGATTCAGTCATATCGTTCATTACCTTAAAGTACTCTTCAAATTTCTGAGGACTTCCGTACAAGTTATTCATATTCACTAGCAACCTCGCACGACTAGAATTTGTCTTAAGCTGATTTAAAAAATAAACTTTAAATTGGTTTCTTGTTCTTTTAAGATCAATAGAGCTAAGTGGAGTTTTAAAGACCTCTTTCATGAAGAATATAAACTCAGCCTCAATCTTTTTAAAACTTGCAGACTTTTTAACAACAAAAGAAGCACAAATCATAGAGGACCCCCGATTGTCAGCAAACCAAAGTCCGGTTTGACTCGCTAATTTAAGTTTTTCTACAAATTTTTGATGCATAGGGCTGCTTTTCCCTGATGATACTGCTGTTGTAAACATACTAATGGCTACAGATTCTTTTAAGTTTTTGGATGATGGCCCTCTAAAGCAAATTCGCATCAAACGGTTTGGAAAGTTTTTTCCAATATGCTCATAGCTGGGCGTGAGCTGAGGCAGCACCTCTGGCATTTTAAGCTCGGTTTTTTCTTTTGAAGGGATAGTGCCTAAATATTTTTGTATCCATTT
>CALGWV010000095.1 GCA_937936325.1 uncultured Bdellovibrionales bacterium
AGAGTGAGATAATTTTGAAACTTTAATCTCAGATACTGATCAGCTGGGTGCCAGTCTCTATAAACTGACTCAGTCTATCTGCCCCTGAAGCCGGGGGGCCTTGGGGCCTGGATTATTCCTTGAACCCCCAATTTTAGAAGAGAACCTGAAAGGTTTTGGTTCTTGGGTTGAACTAAGACCCCACGAAATAAAACCTTGGCCAATCTTAAATATTGGATTATAAAAGAGTATTGATCCGAATCATCTTTAATGGAGAGGTGGCAGAGTGGTCGAATGCGCACGCCTGGAACGCGTGTAGGCGTTAATAGCGTCTCGAGGGTTCGAATCCCTCCCTCTCCGCCACTGTAAACAGACACTTTTTTGCCTAAGGTTATGTTAGTATTTCATTTGAAAGCCTGTTACTTAATATGTATAAAATAAGAATTTTTTTGTTTAGGGCGTGCCCTCAATTAGAAATAATATTAGAAAACTCAGATTGTATTCAAGTCGATGAACAATGACCGAATAAGCCTATACATAGCCACGAGTTTGCTTATGAATTTGTGAGAGCAATACCTTAAGATGAATTTGAGATAGATTTTGCAATTTTATATCTCATTGAGGGAACACCCTAAGTAAACTTGTCACTTTACCAGTCCACTGCTTATGATAACTTTATTTTTATGTTAGTGATTATCAAATTTTTTTTTACCGGCTTAGCTTTATTTCTTGTGAACAAAGTTTTTAATTCTGCTCCAAGCTCTGCTTGGATTTATGTACTTCAAATTATTTTGACCTACTGGCTTGTGTCCTCCTTGTTGGGTTTTTTGATATTTACTTATAAAGAAAAAAAAATATCACGATCAATTAAAATGTATATCTATTACTTTTTAAGGTGGAAAAATTACGAATATTGGTCTCCCTATTTTTTTTACTTTCCAATAGTGGGTGTGTTTTTATATAATATATTAAGATGTCGATCTATTGGAGCCGTTCTTTACGCTAATCCTCAAGTTCCTTTTGGAGGACTTGCAAATAAAACAAAAAGCCAAATGGAAGATCAGATTGCATATCTTTCAAAAGAAGTGATTTTGAAATCATCTGTCTTAAAATCAGGTCCAGCCTCTCAACGCTTGAAATTTCTACAAAAGTGGTTGTCAGAAACTAAAAACTCATATCCTCTTGTTTTTAAACCCGACCAAGGGCAAAGAGGCCTGGGTGTTAAAGTCATTCATGATGAAGATCAAGCACAAGAATATATAAGAAAAAATAATACAGATGTTTATGTGCAAGAATACTGCTCTTATGAAAACGAGCTTGGGCTTTTTTATATTCATGAACCAAACAAACAAAAAGGATTTATCTTTTCAACTACCCATAAAATCTTTCCTTCGGTTGTAGGTAATGGTATTTGTTCAACGGCGGACCTCATCCTGGCAGACTCGAGAGCGCGCTATCAATCATTTATTTACCGAGAACAACTTGGAGATAATTGGCTATCTGTGCCTAAAGATGGAGAGCGAGTTCAGCTCACAAAGTATGGGAATCATTCACGAGGAGCTATTTTTGAAGACGGATCCTCTTTGTTAGGAAAAGAATGTATTCAAAGTTTTATAGAGCTTTTTGAAAAAATACCTCATTTTTATATAGGACGTTTTGATATTCGTTATGAAAACAGAGAGAGTTTGTTGAAAAATAAGAATTTTAAGATTATTGAACTTAATGGAGCTGGCTCTGAAGCTACTCATATTTATGATTCTAAGATGTCACTATTTGGAGCCTATAAAGTTCTTTTTCTTCAATGGCGATATGTATTTAACATTGGTAACTATAATAGAAAACAGTCTTCCAACAAAAAATCAATATTTGTTTTTTTAAAATATTTATTGAAATCCTATTTGAACGCAAAAAAAATCTCCCAATGACAATACTTATTCGAGTCTGATCTTTGAATATGATTTGAATTTTTGAACTCATCATGTAGAATTTGGGGCTAGCCTTAGTGCAATTATTTCAGGATCTCGAATCAAATTTCATTAAAAAATCACATCCTGAAAACAAGGAACAGCTAAGCCGCGAGTATAAACTAGAAGAGAAGTCAAAAATATTTAAGTTCTAGTCATTTTTGATTTTTAATTTATATGGCTTAAGAATAAATTAAAATTTATTTTTGGGTCTGCGTTTTTGTTGAGATGATTGATGAGCTTTAAGATAAATGCCGAATCAAAGGTTTTTAAATTATTGATGTTCTCTTTTTTGCCGGTGAGATGAAGATGGTTAAGCCAAAGCACATCTTTTAAAAACTGGATAAACTCTTCTTTGTCTTTGCCCCATTTTTTAAAATCTAGCATGATTCTTTTTTGAAGACTCAAGAGCTCTTGCTCAGTCTCGATAAGCCTTTTTTCTGCTTCGCTTTGGTTAAGTATTTTTTTTGAATCATAAAGGCTATTTTTGTAATAGTTTTCTGTTAAGCCCTCAAAATCCTGGGGGCCTAAGCAAGATAACGTGATGGGTATGGCCCTTGATAAAAGGGTTTGAATAATCTGAGCTTTGTTAGAGGTGCTTAAAATAATTTTAAGCGAGAGCGAGGGCTCTTCTAAGGTTTTTAAAAAAGCATTGGCGGTTTCTTTGTTAAATTTATGAGCTTCAGTGACCCAGAGCCATCGCTGACTTTGAGTCTGTCTTTGGACAAAAGAGTTTAGTTCTCTAAACTGGGATACCTTGTAAAAATCAGACTCTGGTTTAAGAACTCGAACAAGTTCAAAATTATGATTAAAAATACTGAGACATGAGGTGCATTGGCCGCAGGCTTCAGTTTGTTGCTGGGTGCAGTACTTTTTTTGAAGAGCCTGTGTAAGACTTTTTTCAAGAATAGGGTCATCATAACATTCCACAAGAAGACTTTGATGGGACTCAAAGAGTTTTGTTAAAGTTTGGACGTTTTTGGAACAAACAGAATTAATAATGGATTCCGGAGAACTCATATTAGGGCAACATACTTTGGATGTGGGACCATGCTTGATCGCAGAGTTCAGTCGGTGAAAGTTGTCCGTCCAAGCTTAACCAGTTTTTTTCTTGGGCGAGATCTAAATAGTGCTGTCGCACTTCTTTTTGAAAGGCGAGTCCTTTGGCTTCCATTCGATCGTTCTCCATTTGGGCTCGCCGTCGTTGAGCTTGTTCAGCGCTGAGATCTATATAGATATAAAGATCAGGCTCTAGCTCACCGGTGGCCCATTGGTTGAGTTCTTTGAGCTTATCAGGGCTTAGGCCTGAGCTGTTTCGCTGGTATGCTAATGTGCTTGCGATGTAGCGATCACAGAGTACAACTTTGTTTTGTGCTAAGCCCGGGCGGATCAGTTCTAAAACATGCTGTGATCGATCTGCCAAAAAAAGCAGAAGCTCTGATTGTGGGGTGAGAGTCCTCTTTAGACTAAGAAGCTCTGTACGGATGAGGCTGCCTAGGCTCGAGCCTCCAGGCTCACGAGTTTTAACATAACTTCTAGAGGCTGAGCTCAGCTTTAAGGCTAAGTTCTCTAGGAGGGTGGACTTGCCGCAACCGTCTATACCTTCAAACGCGATGAACATCTTTTTTCCATATGAATTAGGTTAATGTCGAGTGAGGCTAAAGTTTAAGCCAGAAGTAGATATTATTTAATGGAGTGGCCCCTAAATCAATCATCGCAGCTATTATTGACCTCTTCTGTTAAAAGTATTAATTTTTTGTATTGTCGTCAATTGGAGAAACTCATGCTGACCATTATCGCTGTCTTTCATATTTTCATCGCCATTGCTCTTATCTTGTTCGTTTTACTACAAGATCCTAAAGGGGATGCTTCAGGCCTTATGGGTGGCGGCGGAGGCGGTCAGTCTGTTTTCGGTGCTACTGGGGCAGCCAACTTTTTGGTGAAAGCGACTCGTACACTAGCGATTTGCTTTGTTTTGACTTGTGTCTATTTGGCTTGGCACTCAACGTCTTCGTCAAATAAAAGTGTTTTAGATTTAGATGAGGCTCAAGCTGAGTCGACTCTTGAAAAAGCCTTTGATGATACAAAAAAAGCTGAGCTAGAAGTTAAAGACCAAGATCCAGCTGAGGCTGTAAAATCTGCCACTTCGGACAAAACAGAAAAATAATACCTCAAATTTCTTGCTGACAGCTTAAAATTAAAGCTATCCTATAGGCTATGTTGAGACTTCGTCATAAACAATTTGCCCTGTGGTTTAGCTTTTTTCTAGGCCTTGTCGCGCTTGCTATCGCGCCTTTTCTTTTCTCGTTTAATGGAGATGAATCTACAGTCACTTTATTAGAAAGGCCTGTGACTTCTGCGTATCGTGGAGTGGTTCCTTTAAATTTATCACGTAAAAGTTTTTCAAAGCTTAAGAACTATGTCCAAGAAGCCAGAGAGAAGTCTGCTGAGGTCAAAAGCCTTCAGTGGGATACGCTAACAGATAGTATGATTCTTAATAAAATCCAAACCAAGCAGCCTGAGTTTACGAGATGTTTTGAAAATCATCTCAGAAGTTATCCTAATTCAGCGGGTGTTTTAAAGATTGATCTGCTCATTACACCTCAAGGTCAGGTGACTCAGACTAAATTGATAGAAGATCCTATTGGAGACGAAAAGCTCCAAAGCTGTGCGTTAAGAGTGCTAGGAAGCTTAAGCTTTCCAAGGTTTCAGGGGCACCCAATTTTGATCAGTGTGCCTTTAAGTTTTGGTTAGTCCGTAATTAGGGGCTGTGGAAGATGCATATTGATTTTATAAGCCTCATCTTCAAAGAACTTATCCTATCTTATTAAAAATAAAGTTGCATGGTATCTAATCTCTGCTTGAATATTTCAACATGGCTTCAATGCTTTTGGATTCAATGTTATTGCTCTGGAAGAATAAATGCAAATTTGTTTGGTAAGTTACTAAATCTTCGTTGCTAAGAGAGCGTTTTGCATTGTGGATCGGGTCACACCAATCTAAGTTGCCGCGCAATTCTTCATAAAAACTGTGGGCCCCTTCTTTGAAAACAAATTTCATTTGTCCCCAATCAGCATCTGTTTCAGCACTATTCTTGTAATGCATAATGCATCTGGATTTAAATTCTGGGGGAAAAATATGCTGTTGGGATAGAACCCAGTCCGTAACGATTAAAGCCTTACGCGCTTTAGTAATTCCAGGAGAGTCAAAAAAATTAATATAAGGAGTTCTAAGCATCCATGTGAACATCCATTTTTTTTCAATTGTTTTACAGATACTCTCACCAGCATAAGACTTGATAAAGCTTTGAGAGGAGAAATTCTTGCGAAGACTTGTGACCTGGCCAATAAGAAGCATGTCGGCAAGATAGTTATATTTTTTAGCTTCATGAGCTAAATTGCAGGCCAGGCATAATCTTTGGTCCGTATTTTCCTTAACTGCATTCTTACAGTTTTTAAAATCTTGAGAAAAGTATCCATCCATAATATGTGGGGAGGCTGGAGTTGCTAGAATTGAGTCTAATATATTTCTCGGGTCTTGTTTAGGCTGTAGGTTTACTTCAAAGTAGATATTGTATGCTTCGCATGTGCCTTGTCCTCTTTGTATATAGCTGCCTGAAATGGGATCTAAATGAAGTAAATTAAATAAAACTTCAAGTGCTCCATCAAAGGATTTTTGAATTGAAATTTGAATTTTTCCCATTTGATCTAATGTAGCAAAAGAGTCTACGGCAATTGAGCTTCCTAGGGGCAAGTTCATGGCTTGAGGGGCTTGCTGGCCGTGAGGCATTTGCTCTCTGAAGAGACCTGCATTTCCAGATGGGTGTGAATACGAGAAAAGGGAGCTTTCTATGTTATGGGACTTTTGAATCAAAATACTAAATTGAGGTCCGGTAGGGTCTTGGCACTTATACATGGGTTCAATACTTTGAGCAAAAGAGATAGAAGCCACAAAGATTAAGAGGTAGAAGAGGCTCAATATTTGAAGTGCACCATATCTGCGGCTGAAAAAATTCATATACTGAACCTCTCAAATAAAAAAGAAAATCAAAAATTTACAGACTAGAGTATAGAAGTAAAACTCAACTCTTGAAAATTATTTTGAATAAACCATACCAAATCTAAACAAAAAGGGAAGTCTTTAGGAATTTCTGGGATAAAAATAGTTAGCTAGTAAAAAAAACTATTGAAACTAAAATATTTATTTATGCTTAGGGGCTGTGGAAGATTTGTTCGTCCACGACAAAAAATATTTCAAGTCGAAACTAGGGTGGGCACTGACAAACCCAGATTCGCGGATAAGCGGCGGTAAAAACCCATGAAACGCCCTCCCTCAGCGTCGTGCTCAAAATGTTCTCTTTTCACCGTACAGGTGAGTACGATT